>JAIXVN010000444.1 GCA_027483005.1 Verrucomicrobiaceae bacterium | reverse complement strand
AGCGCCTGGCGGGCCTTCATGAAGTTGGCGTTGCCCATGACCGTGTTGATCTCGCCGTTGTGGGCGATGAAACGGTTCGGGTGCGCGCGCGACCAGCTCGGGAAGGTGTTGGTCGAGAAGCGGGTGTGCATCAGCGCCAATGCCGACTCGAAATCCGGGTCGTGGAGGTCCGGGAAATAGGTCGAGAGCTGACAGGGGGTGAGCATGCCCTTGTAAACCATCGTCCGTGCGGAAAGACCGGTGACGTAGTGGTAGTCGGCTCCCGGGAAGGTGTTGCCCTTGTTGCCGTGGACGTCGCGGAACTGGTTCGGAATCTCATTCCGGCGGATCCAGGCCCCGACACGCTTGCGGATCACGTAGAGCTTCCGCTCGAAGTCCATCGGGTCGGTGATGTCGTCGCTCTTGCCGATGAAGACCTGCTTGATGGTCGGCTCGTAACGACCGGAAGTCTTTCCGAGGATCTCGCTCTTCACCGGAACCGTGCGCCAGCCGAGAAACCTCTGGCCTTCGTCGCGGATGACCAGTTCGAAGACCTGCATCGCGACCTCGCGAACGGCGGGCTCGGGAGAAAAGAAGATGCAGCCGGAGCCATACTCGCCTTCGGGTGGCAGGGTGACGCCCTTCTTGGCCATTTCCCGACGCAGGAACTTGTCCGGCATCTGGACGAAAATGCCCGCCCCGTCGCCCGTCGCCGGGTCCGAGCCGCTGGCACCGCGATGGTCCATGTGCTCGTTCATCGTCAGGGTCTTGACGATGATGTCGTGGGAACGTTTGCCTTTCAGGTGGGCGATGAATCCGACGCCGCAGGCGTCCTTCTCACGTGAGGGGTGCCAAAGGCCTTGCGGTTCAGGCCAGCCAAAAGGGGACTTCTGCGGTGATGACATGGGATTGGATGGGAGAGTCGATTGAAAATGGTGGTGCAGGACGACCATTCAAGGTCCCTGCGCGTGATTTACTGAAGAAAAACGGCTGCTTTTCCGGAACTAGCGAGCACCGGATGGCAGGCACAGACGAAAACGGGCTGGAAACGAAGGAACCTAAGGGGCGAGAAGGATTCCTTTCAAAAACCCCGGGATCAAGTCTTGATTCGCATGAAACCTTTCTTCCTATGGCTGATCTGCACTTCTCACCTGGATGTCGCCGATCTCCACATGCGACGGAGCTTCCAGAATCGAAAGAACACATTGTGCAACATCCACAGCATCAAGCATCTTCATGTGGGCGCGAATGCCCTTGAGGGTGTCCTGCCGACCCATGAAGTAGGTTTCAAGCAAGGGGGTATCGACAAACCCGGGCGACACGCAGGCCACCTGAACCCGGGAACCGCTTGCTTTCAACTCCAGCCGCAGGGCGTCGGTGATCGCCCGGACTGCGAACTTGGTGGGGGAATAGAAGCCGCCGGTGGGAGGCACGCGATGACCACTCATCGAGGAAATGTTCACGATTCGTCCGCCCTGAGTCGGGAAATGCCTGAGGGACAGCTGTGAACAAAGCGCCAGGGCGGCGACGTTCACCCGCCACATTTCCTCCCAGTCGGCGGGATTTCCGTCGGAAATGCGGGCCAGATGAGCGACACCAGCGGAGTTCACGAGGGCGTCGATCCGACCCAAACTCTGGAAAATGGAGAGAATGTCCTCATGGCTGGTGAGGTCCGCCTGGATTGGGGAGACCTCCTCGGGCAGAGCCGATGGGCGCCTGGTCACGCCAAGGACGTTGGCTCCGCGTTCGAGGAGCAGTTCACAGAGCGACCGGCCGATGCCGCTGGAGGCGCCGGTGACGAGGATGGTTTGGCCTTGGACGGGAGACATGGAGGTCAGGACGACTGCGCCCCACCCGTGGCTCCAAACAGTTGACTGAGGTCCGGGAGATCTGCAGCGGAGTGGGCGGGTTGCGCGGAGACGATCCTGCCATTCCTGAAAAGAAATGCACCAGGCATTTGCAGGCCATCGCCGGCAAGGTGGCCAACGCCACAACCCTTGAACACGGCAACGGCTCCCCGCCACCAGACCCGAGGGCCGAAGAGTTCCAGAAAGCCGCCTTTTCCAAGACCGAACGCCCGGTAAAGCTCGCACCGAGGATCGGCGATCCGCGCCACTCCACTCCGCTCGCCGAGGTAGGTGGTTTCCCTGCCGTTCTGGAGCATGTGGACCAGCACGAGTCGCGATCCGTGTTGATCGGCCTCGGCCTGAAGACTTTGGAGCCCCCGCAGGATCTGGCGCGTGAAGGTGCAGCCGAAATGGCGCAGGAACACCAGGACCAAGGTTTGGTCACGCGAGGCCTCCGCCAGAGTCTCTCCGGATGAAACTCGATAGTCGTTCGAGGCCTCTTCGATGCTCAGCGGAGTCTGGCGTGTCGGGCGGATGCCGATATGAGCCTTCAATGTGGACCAAAGGATCATCGAGAGGGGAGCCCACCAGATCAGATCGTCCACCGCCACGATCCAGCAGGCCTGCTGCGGAATCTCGCCATTGGCGAAGGCCATGGTTCCCCCCACGATCGTCAGGGTGGACTTCAAAAAGGCCGCCAGCACCACCGGCCAGTGCTTCACCGGCGAACGCGCCGCCACCAGCAGCCCGACCCCGATGGCCGCGGAAACCAGTCCCATCGCCCGCCACAACATGGGGTGGTTCGGTCTCGCGATCCCCGACCAGTCGAACCACTGGTAGGGCCAGGCGTTGGCCCAGATTCCGAAGGCCAAATGATAGAGTCCGACCAGAACCAAGGTCATTTTCATCCATCTCGGCGTGTCACAGAATCCGTCCCGGCAATCAAAAGGCATGCGTGATCCTAGACGGCATTTCGCACCACGCAACCGGCAGAGTGACCACTTAGATGCCGGACTGCAGAAACTGCGAATTCACAAACTGCTCGACCAAGGAGAGTCCGCAGCCCGACATTTCGGAAACAGGGAAAAAGCAAGGCGGGGTCGACCCGATCCGTTCGAGAGCGCGGCGGCAAACGCTGGTGTTGCTGATTTTTCTCAAAAGCTTCAGTTCCTTGATGAGAGCCCGCTCGGTCACGCGGCCTTCCTTCACTTCCTCGACCAGCATCATCAGGTAACTGGGAAGAATCAGACTCAGCATCCGCACATGTCGTTCGTCCTGTCGGTCCGCCTGCGGCAGTCCAATGAGGCAATGGCACTTGCTGAGGAAAAGGTGGAGGGGGTCGATGACGCGGACGCCGCTGAAAACCGGAGCTCTCAGCTTCAGCCTCGAAAGTTGATCTGCTGGGATTCCATAGATTGCCGGCAAAAAATCCACGCGTCGCAGGGGGGAGCTGCTTCAAGTTCAATTCACAGTTGGCCGGCAACCGGTGAGCTTCCGATTACGAGTCTTCTACCTTCGCTTGCCTTGAGGTGCTCCCACAACTTCCCACTGAGCCACACATCACAATCCTTTGAGGTGAACGGCCTCAGTGACCGCAAGTCACCGGATCGTTCTGAGAAGTCAAAACTTTCAGCCCAGAAATTGACCGCCTGGCCCCCAATCAAGAACTGCTCCGAAGACCGCTTTTCCAGGCTCCGCAGGAATCCGATTTAGTCCTTGATGCCAGAAACGGAATCACTCACTTGCCGATCACGTCTGCCAGGTTCGAGAAGGAGCCATTCTTGAAATACTCTTCGGGAAAAATCGAATTCTCCCGCTGAATGACCTCTGGGCTTTCTCCCTTTTCCAATCGCTCACGATCCTCCCGGCGCGATGCCTTCTTGGCTGCATCTCGTGAAGCTCGATTGACGCTTTCGGGAATCTCCATCGTTCGATCTGGCGGAAAGCTAGGCAAAATCACACTGACTGTCAAACCGCCAGCAAGCGCCTGGAAATTTCACAACAACTTCATCCATTCCTTGAATGACCGGAGCAGCCTCCGGGGATGAACTCCTCCATGGATCGCCCCAACCTGCCCAACACTTCAATCGTGAACCGCCGAACGATGCTGAAACTCCTCACGGCCGGAGCACTTGGATCGTTGGTGGAGGCCTTTGTGATCGAGCCTGCGTATCTGTCCGTCACCCGACGCGATGTGACCTGCCCACAACTGCCTGCCGGACTCGATGGCCTGAAGGTCGCCCTGCTGTCTGACTTCCATTTTCGCCCCGATCAGGATTCGGATCTCATGGACAAGGTGGTGGAGCAGGTGAGGACCGAAAAGCCGGACCTCGTCCTGCTTGGCGGGGATTACATGAGCGGCGATCCACGGGTGGTTCCTCCCTTGCTGAAGAAATTGGAGAAACTGCAGGCCACCCAGGGGGTCTTCGCGGTCATGGGAAATCACGATGGCTGGGCAGGGAGCCGATCCGTTGTCAGGCGGCAGTTCGAGAAGGCCGGGATTTCGTTCATGATCAACCAGCACAGCCTCCTGAACATCCGGGGAGAAACGCTCGCCGTCGCGGGAACCGACTTTGTCTGGCTCGGCAAGCCGGATCCTGCTGCCACACTTGGAAAGATACCCGGCAAGGTCCCGGTCGTCGCTCTCGTCCACGAGCCCGACTACTTTGATACCATGATCTCCCAACGCGAAGTCATGCTT
>JAIXVN010000119.1 GCA_027483005.1 Verrucomicrobiaceae bacterium | reverse complement strand
CTTCGCCAGCGGTGACATCGGAATCAGCCTCTGGTAGTCGATCACCCCCTCGTCCCGCTCGGCGGTCATGCCGCCGGAAACCTGCGCGGTGCCAAGCACGAAGAGGATCAGTCCCTGCAGGATGAGCAGCGGAATCAGGGGCAGACGCGCTGCGTCTCGCGGCGAGAGTTCCACCTGATAGAGTCCGATCGATCTGGAAATGAAGAAAAGGAATCCCGCGATCAAGACCGTTGCAAGCAGCCACACACCGAGACCCTTCAGTCGAAGTCGCGAGCGACAGTAGCGACGGAAAATTGGATTGGCCCACGGCTTCCACGCGGAGGGACGAGCTGGGGAAGAACGGTCGGATTCGGAACTCATGAGCGACGATTGGATTCGGCGACTTCCACCAGGATGTCTTCAAAGGACGAGCGCTTTTCTTCAAACGCACGGAGGCGGAGGCCCTGCGCGATCAGGCCCTCCATGAGGCCGGCCTGGGCGTCATCGGAGCCGGTGAAATTGAACATCACCTGATCGCCGGAAATCTGGAGCCGGTGAACGCCGGACTGGGATTGCAACCACGCGACTGCCTCCTCCTGCCTGCCCAGCAAGGTGGCGGTGAGGGTTCTTTCGATGCTGCCAAGCTGCTGCCTGACCTGCTCCGCCGTGCCTGATGCCAGCAGCCGGCCCTTGTTCATGACGCAGAGCGAGGTGCACATTTCCGCGAGCTCGCTGAGGATATGGGAACTGACGAACACCGTCGCGCCCTTGTCCGCCAGCCTTCGCAGGGCCTGGCGGAGGTCGCGACGGGCGAGGGGATCAAGGCCACTGGCAGGCTCGTCGAGGATCATCACGCGGGGACGGTGCAGCAGTGTTTTCGCCAGCACCACGCGCTGGGTCTGACCGCGTGAGAGTTCCTTGCACCACTTGTTCCGCAGGTCTGTTAGAGCGACCTCCTCCAGACACTCGGCCACCCGTTCGCGTCGCTGTGATCTCGTCCCGAGACCATGCGCGGCGGCATGGAAATCGAGGAACTCCCAGATCTTCAAATCAGACGGGACGGGAGCGAGGTCGGGCATGTAGCCCACGATGCGGCGCGCGCTCTCAAGATCTTCCAGGATGTCCACTCCATCGAGATGGACCTCGCCGTAGGTTGGCTCCATGAGCGTTGTCAGAACGCGGAAGGTGCTGGTCTTTCCGGCCCCGTTCGGCCCCACGAGGCCAAACACCTCGCCGCGCGGCACGGTGAGGCTGAGGTCATCGACGGCGACAAAGTCTCCGTAATCCACCCGCAGGTCACGGATCTCGATGGCGGGAGTTTCCGAGGCGATGATCATGGATCAAGGAGGTTCCACGTTTCCGGCAGGGTGAGTCCGATCGACTGCATGTCCTTCTCCGCCGCTTCCCGCCGACGCTGGCGCTCGGCTTCATAGGCAGCGCGCTGTTCCGGTCTCAGCACGGCGAGCATGGCGGTCTCAGGACTGCCGGCGGGGAGATTGCCGATGTCGCGGGATGAACCTTCGAGCTTGATCGATGAGTCGTAGTCGGGCGAGTTGCGGGCCATGATGCCGAAGACCTGGTCTCGCTGCGAGTCGTCGAGCTGGACGATCGAGTGAACCCGCTCCACCCGCCTGTCGGCCTCCTGTTGGATGCGTGCGGCCTTCTCGGTGGCACGCTCGGATTTGAACGAAGCGAGCTTGTCACCGCTGAGCATGGTTTCCATGAGGGAATCCAGGCCCTTGTCCGGGCGTGTGTTCCGCGATTCCTTTGCCATGTCATCGAGGGTGGTGCCCTTGCGGCTGACGAGGTCGGTCCAGTTCTTGGCATCCTCCTCGGCCTTCCGGGCGAACCACTTCTTCAATGTCTCCTGCTGGGCGGCGGTGAGATTGTATCTCCGTGTCAACTCGCCGACCATGCTCTCCGACATCGCCTCCATGCCTCGGATGCGGATCCGCTCGAACAGTGGAGACAGATCGCGAAGCAGCGGCTGCGAGCGTCGAAACACATCATCCGGGCTCACGGGTTTTCCATCCCGGATGTCTTCGGCCAGCCCGCGCAGGCCATCGGAAATCGTCTGTCCCGGCCGCGCTGCTCGTGGATTGGCTGCCTCCAGCTCGGCCACACGGATTTGGGCCTTCCTGCAATCGCGCTCCAGTTGCTGAAGGCGTTGCTCCGTCGATCCCTCGGCACCCGGAAGGCTGTCACGAAAAAGGACTGCCCCGGCTCCACCGGCAAGCAGCCCGGCGGCGAGAAGGGAAATGGATTTCAACGAGGAGGCGAACGACATGGCTGACGGAGGTTGCTCGCGCTTTATGAACGCCCGATGACCGCTTGGCGAATCTTCCGTGATGTTGAAGTCACCCCAACGCGAGCACGACGGTTCAGGCATGTTGGCAGAAGGTCCTGAACGAGGTTGAGGGGCAGGGGAGGCCAGCAGGGTCCTATCCGACTGGCCCATGACCCTTGACGGGATTGCCAACCCGCTGGGGGGCCAACGCGCGGAATGCAGGCCGTTGCAAGCAGCCGCAACGGAATCACTCAGACAAACGGATTCGCGAGTCTGTTTGCGAGTTTGGACTCGGATCCGGAGTCCTGCCCCTGGTCAGAGGAGTGATGCTTCGTCCTTCGGGAATGGGACAGACGGGGCGATGCTGCGGGTTTCTCCTTGTGTGCCACTCGGATGCAAGAAGGCCCCAGCCTCTTTACAGATGACCAGAAACCTGTCCCATTGAAGCCAGATGAGCAGCATTCGTGAAAAGATCCTGCCTCCTTCCGGACACTCGTTTCGCGTTCTGAAATGGGACAGGAGCCTTGGGGAGGTCGATTCGGTGATCGCGCCTGATCGCAGCGAGCGCATCACGGGTGCTGGAAACCGCTGGCACTTTCACACGGAGATCGAGCTGACGTTGATCCTCTGCGGACAGGGAACCCGTTTCGTCGGCGACGACATCGGTCCTTTCGCGGATGGTGACCTGGTTTTGCTGGGAGAACGGCTGCCGCATTACTGGCATACCAAGGGGGTGTCGAAGGGGATCTCGCTTCAGTTCCACTTCTCCGAAGACCATGCGTTCTGGGGCTTCCCGGAAAACGAGCTGGCGCGCGATCTGTTCAAGCGGGCCTGCCTCGGTCTGGCCATCCGTGGCAAGACGTCCCAGGTCATTTCCCAACTCATGCAGGAGCTGATCCGCAACACCGGTGCCGGCCGTCTGGGCATCCTGCTGGTCATCCTGGCCCGGCTGGGAGCTGCCCCTGGTCGAGATGTGAAGAAGCTCTCGGCAAGCGCGTTCAACCTTCCGAATGACTCCCCCCATCAGGAGGCGATGGCAAGAGCGGTGCGCTTCCTGATCGCGAACTTCAAGGATGAGATCCGACTGGAGGATCTGCTCAAGTTGACCGGGATGAGCCGGCCCACCTTTGCCCGCCAGTTCAAGAAGCACTCCGGTCATT
>JAIXVN010000039.1 GCA_027483005.1 Verrucomicrobiaceae bacterium | reverse complement strand
CTGCTTTCGGCAAGGCGGTGGGTGACCTGCAGGGCGATGTTGTAGCTGCCCTTCACGTCATCGGTCACGAGGCCGGGCGGGAGAAGCACGTCTTCCAGGTTCGCGCCGCGCTTGGTGGAGATCGTTGAGGTGACCCCGACCGACGACTTGCGGCCCGCGATGGTGCCGTCCCAGGTGCCGCCGACCGAGATGTTGACGAACAACAGGCCCAGCGTGCCATACGCAAAGACCGGCCGCGGCTTCAACGGATAGAATTTCCTGGCCAGCAGCATGGCGGCGATCGTCATGGCTCCGGGCTCGGTGATGAAGGATCCGAGGATCGGCGCGATGATGAGGATCGAAAGCCACCATGCCGCCGGAGTTTCCTTTCCGAAGCGGGCAAAGAACCGCAGGCAGCTTTCGGCAAAGCGCAGGATCGGCCGGGTGGACGCCAGTGCCATGATCACCACCACGAACATGGGTTCGGTGAAGTTCACCTCGTGGGAAAGGTAGGACCGCATGGAATCCACTCCGAAGAAGCAGGACATCGTCACCAGCAGCACCAGCGCCCAGATGCCGAACACCGCCTCCACCTCGCCCAGGAAATGGAGCATCGTGGCCTTGAACGACACCATCTTCAGCTCCTCCGGTCGCTCATGGGCCTGTTCCGCCTGATGCCGGATGTTCTCATCATGATCGTGCTGCACCCGATGGGCCTGCTTCGTGATCGGCACGGCCAGGAAGGTGTGGAGGATCGCCAGGATGAAAATGACACTCGCCACCGGCAGGAACGGCGATTCACCCGCCCGGAAACGGATCTTTTCCCACACGCCGGAAATCCCTCGTTCCGCTTCGATCCGGGGAAAGTCCGCCGCTTTGACGATGAATTCGGGTCGCTTCACCTCGGGCGAGGCGGGGGCCGTGGTGGCCAATCCAACGGACATCACAATCAACAAGAGCAAGGTCCGGAGGAGACTCGACATCACGCAGCGACTAAATGGCGCGCATCGGCCAACGACAAGACGATAACACCCGGCGGGAAATCCAGCGGCTGCGGCTCCTTGGAACTTGGCGACGGCCCGTGGGGCGGTCATGGTCCGATCCATGAATCTCCGCTTTCCTGCCACCCTGCTGATTGGCGCACTCCTGGCCTCTTCCTGCGCCCGGCTGACGGGTCTGGTGAAATCGGGGCCCGACAAGAAGCAGAACTCCCCATTCGGCCCCTCTGGCATCCCGGCTCCCCTGAGAGGCGCGGATGCCGGCACACCGGTCCGTGCTGGTGGAAACGTGACCCTCAGCCAGCCGCTGCAGATCACCCCAGAAAGCGAGATCGTCTGGACCAACCCCGACGATCCGGAAGGCGGCATCCAGGAACTCTCCCCGCTTCTCAACGCCCCGAAAAAGGGCCCGTGGGAGGAAAGCGAGACTCTCGCCCGCCAGCGATCCTCCCGCGAGAACAAGCCGCTGCTCATCTGGTTCAGCGACTCCAAGAACAGCCCGGGTTGCAAGGGCATTTCCGCCGAACTCTTTGCCGATCAGGCATTCAACGATTGGGCCCGTGAGAAATTCGTGCGGCTCAAGGTCGATTCATTTGTGAGGCAGAAGGACTCCGATCTCAGCATCGGCGATGCCATGGACAAGGAACTCCGCCTGAAGGACTACGTGGCCCAGCTCAAGAAGCGCTACAAGGTGCTCGGCCATCCTACATTTCTCGTGCTCTCCTCTTCCGGCGATGTCGTGGCCACCTACAAGGGCTACCACAGCGGCCAGGCCAACTACACCTGGGGGCTTTTCAGGCAGGGTCAGGCGATCGCCGAACGATCCAACGCCGAATGGCGGGCCGGACTCATGAAGAAGGGCTATCGCGACTGGCAGGATCGCAAGGGCAACAAGGTCTTCGCCAAGCTCGTCAACTACTCCAAAGGCCAGCTCTACTTCGTCGAGCCCGATGGCCTCCGCTCCCGCACCCAGGAGTCGAAACTCAGCGATTCCGATCAATCCTGGATCAAGCAGCAGAAGGCTGCCCGCGGGATCGAATGAGGAGGAGGAGAAAGCACTGAATTCTAAATCCTAAATTCGAAACGAAGAACAAAAGAAGACGACCATTGTCTGATCTTTGTGCTCTCTGCGTTCTCTGTGGTTCATTCTCTTCATCGGTTCAGAATCAAGTTCCTCAATCGCTGTTTCAGCTCTTCCGGAACGCTTCGGGAAAAATCAAATCGTCCGTCCTTGCGGAGCTTGATGACGGCATTTGAAATCCCGTGCTCCTCTAACAGGTCCGCCACCCCGCTTCGCGCCCACGACGGCAGGGCTCCGAAAAGCAGGTGGCAGCGGCCTTTCCGATACCGGAGATGCACCTTCGGCAGGCCTGACGGCGAGATCGCGTCGCCAAAGCCGTAGATCAGCTTGAACAGCCAGGCCCAGGCGATCAGTTCGAAGAGGGACTCGGTGGCTTTTTTCATTTAAGGACGAGGCTGGACTCCAGGGAACGATCAGGGTTCGGCTTCATGGAATCGAAAAGGCTTCAGAGTCCCAAGCTCGAAACTCATCGGCTTGAACCCGTTGACGGCCTGATCAGTTCGTGATCGTTCGAACGTTCGTGGGCTGCCGGAACTTCCCCCTTGTCGTCGGAAACATCCCGAACGAATAATCCGCCAGCTCCTTTCTCATACGCTCATGGAACACGTCATCATCATCGGTGCAGGCTGCGCCGGCTACACCGCCGCCATCTATACCGCCCGCGCCAACCTGACCCCGCTGCTTCTCACCGGCACGCAGCCCGGAGGCCAGCTCACCACCACCACCGAGGTCGAGAATTTCCCCGGTTTTCCCGGAGGCATCATGGGACCCGAGCTGATGATGAACATGCAGCAGCAGGCGGAAAAGTTTGGCACGCGCGTCGCCTGGGCATCGGTCGAGTCGATCGAGCGCCAGGCCGATGGCTCGTTCAAGCTGAACTGTGGTTCGGACACCTATGAGACCAGGACCCTCATCGTCGCCACCGGCGCCGCCCCTCGGCATCTGGGACTTCCGAATGAAAAGGAACTCATCGGTCATGGCCTGACCTCCTGCGCCACCTGCGATGGTGCCTTTTACCGAGACGTCCCGGTCGCCGTCATTGGCGGCGGCGACAGCGCCTGCGAGGAGGCCTCCTTCCTCACCCGCTTCGCCAGCAAGGTCTATCTGATCCATCGCCGCGATGAACTCCGCGCCTCGAAGATCATGGCCGACCGCGCTCTCGCCAATCCCAAGATCGAGCCGGTCTGGAACTCCACCGTCGCCGAGTATCTCACCGACGATGCCGGGGAAATGCGTGCCGCGAAGTTGAAGAACCTCGTCACCGGTGAGGAGAGCGAACTCGAGGTGAAGTGCGTCTTCGTCGCCATCGGCCACGTGCCGAACAGTGCCTTCCTGGGGGACCTCGTCGACAAGGATGAGAATGGCTACATCCTTCAGAATCCCGGCCGCACCGCCACCAAGACCCCCGGCCTTTTCGCCGCCGGCGACGTGGCCGACCACTACTACCGCCAAGCCATCACCGCCGCCGGACAGGGCTGCGCCGCCGCACTTGAAGCGGAGCGCTACCTTTCGGATCACGAGTGAGAATGGGAGAGCGGGTTTCTCAACCCGGCCTCACTTCTTCCCCAACAGCCTATCCAAGGTCCGCAGGGTCACCCGCATGGAAATGTCGAGTGACTCGGCGGACAGGTTCGCAAGGTCATCCTTTCCCCCGGCGCGGTGGTGCCACCAGCTGAACTGCTGGAAATCCCCGATGATGTCGATGGTTGGAATGCCGACCTGGTTCAGTGGCACGTGGTCGTCGAGGATCGGTTCAGCAAACATCTTGAAAAACTGGTCCGCCTTTTCGTCTGCGGCGGCGGCCATGACGTGGTCCTTCAGTTCGAGCGGTGAGTCAGAAGGCATGGCGATTCGAAGGTTCTTGTGGCCGATCATGTCGAGCAGGATGCCGAAGCGCGGCTTTGAGGGACTGTTACGCCAGTTCGCGGTGTACTGCCGGCTGCCGTAGAGACCGTCGAGGGTGGTGAACTCGACGAATGCCTCCTCGCCATCGAAAAACACCAGTTCCAGTTTTTTCGCCTGATGCGGCTTGGATTTCGCGAGGAACCTCCCGATCTCCACGATCGCGCCACAGGCGGATGCAGAATCATCAGCCCCGACGAACACTTCATCCTTGAAATACTTCGAGTCGATGTGGGCACAGAGCAGGCCCTCGATCGCTTGCTTCCACGGATCGGCTCCTCCGGCGGGGAAGCGTGCCCGCAGGTTCACGAACTTGATTTTCCCAATCGGAGTGTCTCGTTCAAACTCTTCTTCCACCACCACCCAACCCGCTGCCGTGAGCTTTGATTTCACCAGTTCCCTGACCTGACCGAGTTCCTTCGTTCCGGGGGGGCGCGGCCCGATCGCGAGGATCTCCTTCGTGTGGTGCAGCGCCGCCTGACCTAGCTCAGCAGGGACAGGTCTTTTCACGAACCAATAGCCGCCTGTTGCCAGGGCCACGACGAGCAGGAGGATTGACAGCAGGCGGGGTTTCATGTCGTGGAGCGTGAGCCAGAATTGACCACGGAGCAAGGCGTTCTCGCTCGACCCGCCTCCACCAACAGAGGCTCTGACCAATGATCGCTGGTGACTACCGCTGGAGCCGTGATGGCGAAGCGATGGGCGGCGGCAGGAAATCCATCGCAGGTCTGGCATGGATCGCGGCGGGGACCCCGAAGGCCGGGCTGAAGGCTCGTGGTGACGGTCACAGAGGTTGCCCGACGGCGTGGGTCTCCACTTTCCTCTTCCCACCGGATGGATTTCCCGCCAGACAAATGGCCCCCGGGCGTTTTGCCACGGGTCATCCAACATCCCATTCCTACCATGGACATCCAGATCGCCACTCTTTGCGACTTCGCCGCCGACTACAACGGCAAGCTCGTGATTTCCGGAACCTTCGATACCCTCGTTGCCCGCGCCCTGCCAGTGATTCACCCGCAGTGTGCCTTGGCGATGCGCTTCTGCTTCACCGGCGAGGACGTTGGCCGCCACAAGCTCTCGATCAACATCATCGACGAGGACGGCGAGTCGCTCGACCCGAACAACATGCCGATCGAGCCTGAGTTCGATGTCCAGTTGCCGAAGAACACCCCGTTCCTGACCCGCAACATCATCATGAACCTGCAGGGGCTCCGTTTCCCGAATGCCGGCATCTACTCGATCGACCTCGGCTGCGACGGCGAGGTGCTGATGCGCATTCCGATCCGCATTCTTCAGGTCAATCAGGGACCGAACGGCGAAACGCTGGCGTAATCTCCGGTTTGGCGTAGGCTCCGCGCGATGTCCTACGCCAAACGCTTTTCCTGTGTGCTCGTCACCGGTGCCTCCGCCGGTCTCGGCGAGGAGTTCGTCCTTCAGCTCGCGCCCCGGGTTGACACCTTTGTCCTCGTGGCGCGGCGGCAGGACCGCCTTGAAGAATTGGCCGCCAAGGTGGTGGCCCGTTTCCCGAAAGTGAACGTGGTATGGATCACGGCGGACCTGGTTTCTGAGAACGGCTGCCCGCAGGTGGTCGAGGCGCTTTCAGCCCGTGGGCTGGTGCCCGATCTTTTGGTCAACAACGCGGGGATGGGTGACTACGGCGAATTTTCCACCGCCGAGTGGTCGCGGGTGGAGGGGATGCTGCGCCTAAACATCGAGGCTCTGACCCGACTCTCCCACGCCTTGATCCCCGGCATGATCCGGCAGCGGGCGGGGGCGATCATCAATGTGAGCTCGTTGGCGAGCTTGCTGCCGATCCCGGACTTCGCGGTCTATGCCGCCACCAAGGCCTACGTGACGAGCTTTTCAGAGGCCCTGCGGATCGAGCTAAGGGATCACGACATTCCGGTGCTGGCGGTCTGTCCGGGACCGGTGCACACAGAGTTTGGTGCAGTGGCGTTCCGTGGTGAGATCAAGGAGAACTCGGTCTTTCGCGAGGCTTCCTACGTGGACAAGAGGCAGGTGGTGTCCGAGTCGATCGTCGCGCTGGATGCGAAAAAGGCCCGGATTTATCCAAGCCTGAAGATGGCGGTGACTGCCGCCGTGATCACCGCTCTGCCGATTGTTGCGATCCGCTTGATCATGGGCTTCAGGCCTCGGAAGTAGTCCTGGGATTTCTCCTCCATTTACGGATCGCCCAAGGGAAGAACACCAGCAGGGCGATCAGGAACAACGGCACCTGCCAGGCGAGAAGGGTTTGGAAGGCTCCCTCGCCGTGGCTGGGTCGGAGCGCCGAAAGCGCGGTCGAGAAGGCCAGGCTGCATGAGCCGTATCCGAGGTTGAAGACGAGGCCTTTGACGGAAAGAACGGTGGCCCGTTGCGAGGAGTCGGTCTCGGCATGCAGCGCCCTGCTGACGGTGAACCCGAGGTAGCCCATGCAGGGGATCAGCAGCATCGCCGGGAT
>JAIXVN010000135.1 GCA_027483005.1 Verrucomicrobiaceae bacterium | reverse complement strand
GTTTTCATTGATTTTCACGGCAGTTTCGCCGTCGGGGAAGGCAGAAACCTCCACATCGGCCAAGGGCTGACCTACACAATCTGCGATACGTTCGGCGAGGGCGCGGTGGGCGGTTCCACTGATGAGTTTCATGAGGCGTAGCGGCAGACCGATTGTTGACAGGAGCAGCGGGCTCGGCAACTCTTTGCCGTCGACTTCGCAAAGTTCATGGAACCTTCCCTCCAAACTCCTGCTGAACCCAGTCGCTCTGCATCCGGGCGGCAGGTGGCAGACACCCGGTCCGAGTGGATTGCCGTGGCGCTGACCGGAATCTTACTCGTGCTGTTCTACGCCGTCTTCCGGCATTTCGGTCCGATGAAGGGGGAGCCGGCAGTTGTGACCTGGGCCCGCGCCTGGAACAAGGAGAGCGATTTCGAGCACGGCTGGATCTTCCCTCCACTTGTCATCGGGCTGATCGGATGGCGGTGGCGGGAGATTCGCGCTTCCCGTGGAGCGGGTGAGTGGCTCGGGCTGTTCGTCGCCCTGGCTGGTGCGGTGTTGTATGTCCTTTCCTACCGGACCATTCAATGGCGCGTGGCGATCATCGGGCTCCCATTCCTGCTCACTGGTTCGGCATGGTATCTTTGGGGACGAAAGACGGCCTTGCTCCTGGCGTTCCCCTTTTTCCTGACATGGCTCGCCATTCCCGTCGGCTTTCTTCAACAGGCCACCGGAGGCCTTCAGCTACTAGCCAGCAAACTTGCCCACCTTGGTTCCTCGGCTTGCGGGGTGGTCACCACCTTGAAAGGCAACACCATCACGATGGGGGACGGTTCAGGGTTCAATGTCGATGAGGGTTGCTCCGGGATACGTTCCTTGTGGTCCCTGATGTTGATCGCCGCTGCGTGGACCTATGTGGCGAAGATGTCGTTTTGGAAGAAGTCCGTGCTCTTCCTCAGTGCCTTCCCGATCGCGATCCTCGGCAACTCACTCCGCCTGATCTCGATTTTCGTCATGGCTGAGTTTGGGGATGCCAAGTTCGCCAGAGGAGCCTGGCATGATTGGTCGCCGCTGGTGCTGTTCTATCCGATTTCCCTCCTGCTGCTGCTCACTGCCCACTCCTTGCTCGAAGGAGGGCTTCCATGGAAGGCCTCCCGACGTCGGGTGTTGCGCCGGGTGCAGGTCAGCCAGTCGCAGCCCGAACCCGTCAACCCATGAACCGCCAGCTGTTCCTGCCCCTCGCACTTGGTGGAGTGATGGCCACCGTCCTGATGCTGCCAAGCGCCGGGACGATTGCGGAATCCGCCATTCAGATGAAGCTTCCCTCCACGCTCGGCGACTGGCAGTTCCAGATCGCCCAGGCCACTGAGAAGGAGGTCGATATCCTGGCCAAGGACACAACCTTCAGCAAGGCCACCTGTTTCGCCCCAATCCCGGACTCTTACGCCGCCAACGGTCAACAGAATGCGAAGCGGATCGACCTGTCCGTGGTGCTCTCGGGCATCGACATCAACAACTCGATCCATCGGCCTGAGCGCTGCATGCCCTCCCAGGGCCACCAGATCTATTCCTCGCGTTCAGATTCGATCGTCACTCCCGAGGGTCGCACCTTTCCCGTGCGCGAACTGACCTCGACGCAAACGATCCCCCTTGATGAGAAGGGTGAGAAAACCATCAGTCTCGATTGCTTCACCGCTTATTTTTTCGTGGGCCAGAAGACCATCACCGAGGATCATCTGAGGCGCACCTTGATTGACATGAAGGATCGTCTGACCCGCGGTCAGGACCAACGATGGGCCTATGTCTCAGCCTCGATGTGGTTTTCCGACAAGGGCGAGCATGGGCTGCCCTCACATGAATCGGCGGAAAAAGAAATCCGCCAGTTCCTTGCGGATCTGGCGGATCGAAACATCGACTGGAATCAGATTGAGGCGGGCTCTGTCCTACCTTAGCTCGGGCACCACCCCGGGTTCGGCAGTCACCCGTGCGTCGTCAAGCCATCTGATGAAGGCTACGACCCGCTCGTATTCCACGGTCCGGGCTCCATCGAAAACCGCGTTCTTCCTGCTTCGCTCCATCTGGATCTTGGCTTCCTGAGCCCAGGCCATGGCCTCATTCGGCTTTCTGGCCTGCCAAAGGGCATAGGCCCGCCGATAGGCATGGCTGCCATAAGCAAAGCGCGCATGGTAAAACATCTCCCGGTTGTCCAAGGCAGGCAGCAGATGGCGGTAGTGCTCCTCTGCTTCCATGAGATTTCCGGCAACATCCAACTGGCGCGCCAAACCCAGTCTGGCAGCGTAGTCCCAGGGATTTCGGGCGAGGATGCCACGATGATGCTCCATGAGCACCTCCGCCCATCTGCTCGCAGCGGGATCGGGGTCCAACAGCGCCAACTCGCTCCCCTTCCGGACGAGTAGGTGTTCAATACGAAAATCAGGCCGGATCTCAAAAGCGCTTCGCAAGATATCATAACGAAG
The DNA here is from genome assembly GCA_027483005.1 of Verrucomicrobiaceae bacterium. Lineage (GTDB taxonomy): Bacteria > Verrucomicrobiota > Verrucomicrobiia > Verrucomicrobiales > Akkermansiaceae > Luteolibacter. The sequence continues at coordinate 3,979 of JAIXVN010000135.1, read as the reverse complement.
TCTGACGTCTCCTCCGAACCCGGCAGCACCAGGTCGCGCAACCAACCACCAGGCAACAGCATCGCGCCACCCGACGAGCGCCAGCAGGACAGCAAGCATCGCCCCGATCCAGGGTCCCGGACGCAACCTGGGACCTCGCTCGAGACCAGCCTCCTTTGACAAGGGCCAGGGCTCGCCAGACAAGATTCCAAGCAGCAATCCGAGCAGGATCACGTCCGGAGCCATGTGAAACACGAAACTGAACATCGCCTGTGTCAGCATTGCCGCGATTCCGGCGAGTGCCCCAGCCGTGATGCCTGAATCCCCTGCTTGCGTCGATTTCAGCGCAGGACCAACGGCCACAACCGTCATGCCTCGGGCGACCACACCGAAGATCACGAGAACCACCAACGCCAGACCGATCCAACCGTAGTCGGTGGCCGCCTGGAGGAGTTCGTTGTGAACCATGTCCACATCGCCTCCCCCCACCCAAAGCTCGGCGGGATCCCACTTCTTGAAAACCTCATACGAGAACGATCGGCTGCCTCCACCGGTCAGCGGATGCTCCAAGGCGAGGTCGACCGCCATCGATGCAAAATCGAGCCTTCCGCTGTCCTCGATCATTCTCGCACCGCTCGAGTCAACTCCCCGGGACGCCAGGGCGACTCGGGCGATGCTCCATGCTCCGATCCCCGCCATGGGAAGAATCACCACAAGGGAAATCAGCGCGACTCCGAACCATTTCACCCCGCGCTTCATCAGGTCCAGCACCCAGCACAGGATCAGGACCACGACCCCCACCGCAAGGGCTAGGAACGCCCCACGGCTCTGGCTCAGGACGATCCCGGTCAGGCAGGCCAGGGCCCCGAACGCCCACCCAAGGCGCACCCATGCCCGACTGCCGGGCATGGCCGCAAGACCTCCGAGGAGGAATCCAACACCGAGCAGGAAGTTCGCGAAATGGTTGTAGTGGCCATAGAAGCCGGAAGGATAGGTGTTCGTCTCCCGGCCCGCGTAGATGGGCGTGAAGGCCGGATCCCGCCACTGCATCACGGCGACCACCACATTGGCGAGGGCCAGCATCATCAATCCACCGCACACCAGTCGATGCGAGTCCCGGCCCGAAAGCCAGCCCGCCCAGCAGCACGCGGCGAGCCCGCACCCAAGCAGGAGACCATCGGATCGTCCGAAATCCGCCACCGGGGACCGAAGGGCCACCCACGCCGCATAGGCCCCAGCTCCAATGATCAGGATGCCAAGCACGCCCGAGCCTCTCGGGGACCGACCTGCGAACGCCCCAATCACCAGGGCAGGCACCCAGGCCAGGGAGATCAACCCAAGCGAGAAGGGTTCCAGTGAGGAGGAAAAGGCCAGCGCCAGCGCGAACACGAGCACCACCCACAGTCCGGACAAGATGCTGGCTTTCATGGATGAACGTTCGGCTGGGACCAGTATCCTTTGACCGGATGGATCCTCAAGGCTCCTTGCCTGCGGAAGTCCTCGAATTCCTCAGGATGCTTGGGAACCTCTGGAGCCATGAACCGGTCCTGATCTGGAAAAGGCCGCACACGAAAGCCCAGATGATGAGCCGCTGTTGGCAACATCAGTTCGAGATAGATCCTGAGGGGAGGCCGGAGCTTCGCGACGGCGAGGAATGCCTCGGCCTTCCAGAACGATCCGCACCCCAGCATTGATAGAACGACCTCGCGGTCATCCCGGATGCTGATGGTATCCCAGTAGTCCATGAAGGCGGGATCATGCCGGTGATAGGTCAGATGCGGGTGCCCGGTGCTCTCGACTTGGTTCAGGCGATGTCCGGCGACATCGGCATTCTCGCGACTCAACACCTCCAGCAGGCGGGCATTCAGGCCGCGGACCAAGGGAATCTCGTCATACTCGGCCAGATGCACATGGCTGACACCGAGCTTTTCCAACAAAGGGGCTGCTGCCGCAAACACCCCGAGGTAACTCTGCCGCTCCCTCGGATGATCGCGGGTTCGAAGTTCGGGATCATCCACATGCACGGCATGTTCGACCTCGAGCATGGAAGACTGATCCGCTGGTCCCCCGTAGGCGACGATGACCACCTGCTCGGGATCGTGATCCAGCCAATGGGTTACCATCCGAGTCACGGCTGCCGGAGGCTCATGGGTCAAAAGCACCGTGGCTACGATTGGCGGAAGAGTCGTCATTCTGGACGCAGACGAGGGTAGTCTGGCGGAGTGGCCCGGATGAAGCCCAGGGACTGTCGCCAATACACAACCTTATCCTGGGAGCAGAAAACCGGCTTCAGCGGCATTCCTCCTGTGAAACCGACAACATGAACCCGGCCTCTCCACACCACGATCAAGGCGCGTCCAAGAAGCTCCCCCGTCTCCTCATCACGAATGGGAGAACCCAGCAGGCGAATGTAGAGGTTTCCGAGTTTGCGGAGCGATGCGCGCATGCAGATGATCAGGATTCGTCGAACTACTTGGCTCCCTTGGCGAGAAGAACCGCCGGAATGGTCTGGAACAGAATCTTCACGTCGAGCCAGAGCGACCAGTTGTCGATATACTGGAGATCAAGATTCACCCAATCCTCGAAGCAGGTGATCTGATTCCGTCCGCTCACCTGCCAGATGCAGGTCAGGCCGGGTTTCACGCTCAACTTGCGTCGATGGGATGAGTTCTCAATCTTGGGAAGCTCATACATTGCCATCGGACGAGGCCCCACAAGACTCATCTCTCCCCGGATCACATTGATCAACTGGGGCAGCTCATCGATCGAAAACTTTCTCAGAATCCGCCCAACCGGGAAGATCCGCGGGTCGTGCTCGAGCTTGAAAACCGGGCCAGACATCTGGTTGCCTGCGGCGCTCTTCAATTCTTCGAGCTTCTTGTCCGCATCGGGTATCATGGTCCGGAACTTCCACATCCGGAAAGGCTTGCCATATCTTCCTGCCCGCTCCTGAAAGTAGAACACCGGGCCGGGACTCTGCAGCTTGATGGCAATGGCGGCGAAGGCCCAGGCTGGCGAGGAAATCAGCAGGATAACGAGGGCGCCCATCCAGTCCATCACCCCTTTGGCGAGCAGCTCCCACGAGAGATCCGGAGTTGAGCGCAGCACCAGAAGAGGCTTTCCACCCACCATGTCAAAGGTAGGGCGCGCCACCTGCGTCTGCATGAAATTGGCAGCCACCCAGGCCTCGATTCCCCGTGACTCACAGATCTCGATGGCAGTCCCAAGTTGATCAAACTGGGCACTCTTGGCAGCAAACATCACCCGCTCGACAGCCTCATCTTCAAGCAATTTCTGAAACTGCTCCCAGTTGCCGGTCCTGAGGTCATGGCGACCGACGATCCGCCACAGGATCTTTTCATCCTCGGGGACCTCCGAAAGCCAGAGCTCGATGTCCTCCGGGGTTCCGGCCAGCACGATGGATTCTTTTCGCCCTTCCGATTGGCTGATCCGGTAGAAGTAACGGCCGTAGGCCCAGACCCGAAGAACCAGAAGCACTATGGTCAGCGGAATCGCGATCAGCAGGATGGCACGGCTGGACGCGTTGAACTTGAAGAACACCACCATCACCCCGATCGCCAGGGCCAGCACCATGAAGGCGCGCAGGACCTGCAGGATCGCAGGTCCTAGGCTTTGTCGCAGCGGACGGCGGTAGAACCCGAAAAGTTCAAGCGCCAGAGGCGTGAACGGGACGACAATGAACAGCAGCCAGGTGATCTCCTCCAGACCGGAAACCCCCTCCATGTTGACGTTGATGCCTCTCCACTGAAGAAAACTGATCAACGGCTCCCGCAGGAATGCAGCGATGGCAAACGCGCACCAGATCAACAGGGCGTCTGCGAGCTGGAGGATCTGGATCGAAAAGGACTGGCGGCGATTGAATGACATCAGAAAAAAAAAAAAAAAAACTGACACCAGGGACGAAGGGGATCAATCCCTGATCGCTGCCCTTACCGACAAGGCTGCGCGACCGCCCTGCGAACTGGCGCTGTAATACTCC
>JAIXVN010000021.1 GCA_027483005.1 Verrucomicrobiaceae bacterium | reverse complement strand
GGGAAAGGCGCTACGGCGAAAGCCATTGCACGAGCCCTTCAGCGTCCGCTGTATCGGCTCGATCCCGCGTGTGATGCATTCGCATTGGCGGAGATCCTAGCACTCCTTGTATCGGTCGATCCCTGTGTGCTTTGGATTGAGAACCCAGGTGAAGCTCATGTAGGCCTCCTCCGCTGGCTCCTTGACCGGGAGCAACCGGTGTTCGTCGTTTGCACCACGGATCGCCCGCATCGACTTCCAGTAGGGTTCACCTCACGTCGGATCTTCTGCGACATCTGGCAACTGGACCTTCCAAGCATGCAGCAGCGAATCGCGATCTGGAGTGATCTTCTCTCCACTCGGATCGAAGTCCACCACCTCCACGACAGCGTCCGACTAGCACAGGTTTCTTCGATGTTCATTCCCGGGGAGATCCACGAGGCATACGATGACGCCGTCCGGCAAGCAGGCCAAGCGCCCAAAGAAGGAGCTTTGATCGACTCGATCCTCAAGCTTCGTCCTATTTCCCACGAGTTGGATGAAAACCTCGCCCGGCTACGTGCCTGGACAATAAGCCGTGCAGCGGTGGCTGCTTCCTTCGCTCATTCCACAAGCAGGGACTGACGAGCATCTGAAGGGCATGCCTGAAGGTCAGTGTCCCGCCCGTCACTGCGGTGGCGGGTGGACCGTTGGCTTGTTTTAGCTGGTGGTCGATCAAGTCGTCGCTAAGTGAGTCGATTCACTTGCCCCGATGAATCTTCAGCGCCTCTTCTTATTCAGCCGCGATGTCGAAGCCGAGATCCACTGACGTGTCGATGATCTTAAATCCGACGTATTTGATGCACAGCAGCCTGAGGTCGGAGAACAAACCGGGCAATGAGGTCAACATGTAACGCTCAAGGCTCACAGGAAGGTTTCCGCAAGGTAACAGCCCTTTTCAGATGTTTGTAACGCCTCTAAAAAAAGCGAGCCCCGGAGCCTCATGACTTGCGGGGCTTCGAGGCTTGGCCTTTTCTCGGAATGGCTTCTTAGCAAACCTCACGCCCTCTGGTGATTACCCTTGGCCTCATTTCCCAGGCGGGAAGACATCGAACTGCGTGACCGGCGCGTCGATGACGAGGCGGACTTGGGAGCCGCTCGTCGCGGGGAAGCGCTTGGCGTAGATCATGCCGTAGAGGTTACCCTGATGGGCGATGCGCCATTGGCCGTCGGGCTGGAGGGCTTCGAGGCGGAACGATTTTGCCTGGCCGCGCTGATAGTTCGGGTGGTCGATGGTGAACTCGAGGCGGTCGAAGGTCTTCGCTTCGCCGAGGTCGATGGTGGTGCCGGATTTGATGGCGTTTAGGGAGCCTGCGGAAACTCCGGCGCGCACGACAGCTTCGAGCGGTTGGTCGTATTCGACTTTCACCAGCGTGTCGGACAGCGCGGTTTGTTTCACCGCTTTGGCGGGAACCTGCGGCACGGGATTCTTGCCATGTACGTAGAGCACGTTGTCGCGGAAGGTGCAACCGGGCCAAAAGGTGCCGCGGGTGTTGGTCACGCTTTCGCCGAATTTTTCAATCCATGAGCTTGTGACCGGGCCGGGCGTGGGCAGGCCGTCGAGCATCGGCGGGAGATTGAACAACCAGTTGCGGTCGGCGCTGGCGATGTCCACCATCGTCTGGATGCGCGCCTCGGGCGTACTGTGGTCGATGATGTCCTTGCGGCGCGATTCGGGGGTGACTTTCAGGCTGACGATTTTTCCATTCTGATAGACGCACTCGACGGTGGTCTTCTTTTCCGCCGTCAGTTTGAAGGAAACATCCCAGTCCTCCGGCCAGGCGGGGAGCAGGTGGATCTTGTCGCCATCGGATTGCAGCAGCATGGCTTGGAGCGTGTTGACCGAGTTCGCGCCGTGGTCGTTGTCCGGCGTGCCGTCCATCTTGGTTTCCCAGAAGGCGGGAAATTTCGCTCGGGGGCGATAGGGGAAGGGCAGGCCGGACTTTGGATCGCCGATGACGAAGCCGGGAGTATCGCAAGCAGCGCGCATAAGCTCGCCGTTCGGGCCTTTGGTGAGGTTGCCGGCCCATTGGACGAAACGGTCGTTGAAATTGATGCTGGCGAGGCGGGCGGCCTCGCGGGCCAGTCCGAGGTGGGCGGCCTGCACAGGAGCCGACTGCCAGCCACCGGTCTCGACCGGTTGCCAATCGACGGTTCCATCGAGGCTGCTGTTCCTCACATGGAACGACTGGCGGGCCATGGCGAGTTTCTCCGGCGTGCCGATCCATGCCTGGCGGAACGGATAAACCGAATACATTTCCGGTGTCTCGCAATCGACCCGGCCGGGCTCATAGACATCACCGACGGCGAGCAGGTCCATGCCACGGATGCGGCGGGTGGGCACGTCCGGCAGCATCGCCCGCCATTTGGTGAAGGTCGCGCGGCGGGTGGAGTCGATGGGAAAAGAAAGGAGTTGGTCGAGCAGATACTTCATACAGCCTATCTCGGTGGCGGGGTTGGTAACGCCTTGATAGGTTTCCGCGCAGCCGACGCCTTCCATGAGCATCTTGCCCCTGGCATCGGTTTTGGTGAAACGGTTGAAGTAGAACTTCAGACCTTCCTCTGCACAGGGCAGCAGGGTTTCCTTCAAGAACTTGTCATCGCGGGTGTGGGCGTAGGTTTCTGCCATGATGGCGGGAACCTCGACGGTGGCGAGCTGGTGGTATTTGAGGTGACCGGGCATGCCCTCGAAGGGAAAAACGCCGACGTTGTGATACCAGCTTGCTTCGAAGATGACCGCGCCATCGACGCCGTAGAGTTTTTTGCAACGGTCCTTGGCGATATCGAGCCCGTTGCGGACGAACTGCATGCCGGGGACGATGGTGTCGTAGTCGCCGCGGTTCGGCATCGACCAATAAGGATGGCGGGTGTTCTGCCACATGAAGGACAGCTGGGCCCAATCGCGGCCATCCGGAGAAACTGGACCGTCTTTGGGCTTGTCGAAGCCCATCACGCCGGCAGGCATGTCCATGGTGAAGATCGAGCCGTTGTAAGGTGGTGGCACCGCGCCGCGGCTGGCGATGGCCTGGCAGAAGCGCTCGAGGGCGTAGCGCTGTGTGATTTGATAGGCATTCTGTGCGGCAGGGAGTTCCTTGTGGCCTTCAAAAACATCGCGTGATTGGGGAAACTGGGTGAAGCGGTATTGATCGAGATTGTAGGTGCAATCACCCGCTTTCGGGATGAAGATGTGGCTGCGGTTCCAAAACGATTTCCAGTAAGCGAGGTGGGCATTCCAATCCGACTTCACGGGTCTGGATGCCTCGGCTTTCCAATCGTCCGGTGATTTCGGCTGACTGGTCAGCACGCGCACGCTGGCATCGATGCCGGAGACGGCTTGCGGCGAGGCGATGGTGGTCGGGTTAAGACGCTTGAAGCCTTTCGCCTCCAGCACGCAGCCGGAAGTACGATGGAGGATGGGATCATCGGTCTTGGACACCATTTCCGGCGAGTTCTGGCTGGCAAAACTCCCTGCCCATGTGGACGACTGGTTGCGATAGCACCAGGCGACCTTGTCGGAATCATCGTGGAACAACAGCGCCGCCGTGCCGCCGCCCGGCAAGGGATCCGCGGCGTTCTGCCATTGGCGCAACGACTCAGCCATGATGCTCACCTTGCGCGGTGTCCGGCTGTAGCCCTGGACGCGGATGACCGGCGCGTTGGCATCCACCCAAACGCGGAATCTGGCATCGCCCGCAATGACTTCCACTGCGGCCTGCTCTAGCAGAAGCGTGGTCTTGACGTTCCTGATGTCCAGGGCGGGCTCGGTGCGCAGACGGACTCGGCCCAGCTTCGGCAGCAGGTGATTCGCGTCGTAGGCATCGACCTTGGAAACGTAGAACATCAGGTCGCCATTGGATTCGACCCAGACGTTCAAGCCGACGTCGCCATTGCCGAGCGGCATCGAATCGAACGACCCTTGGATGGCAGGGCCTTTCCAGACCACGTTGCAGCCATCGAGATTGCTGATGGAGGATGTGGCCGCGTCGGAATCCTTGGCGGTCTTTTCAGCAAGCAAACAGATTTCCCGATAGACATTCACGCCTGCGGGGCCATCCGCGAAGTCGAGCCGCACGGCAACGACATTGTTGGCATCGAGTGGCACGCTCAGGCGGCTGGAGCCTCCACGACTGTCGGTCTTGGCATCAGCGACCTTCAGGAAGAAATCCGGGGCGTCCGCCTTGGCGATCCACACGCTGTAGTCCTGGCTGGAGCGCGCGTCGCCGTGTCCGGCGAAGGTCTGGATCTCGCCGATCTTCGATCCCTTTTCTCCCGGCAGCTTCATCAGCAGGCTGTGGCCCGCGCCGAGGGCCCGATAGGTCTTGCCGTCATTCAGCGTGTCCCCGCCGCCGTTGCCATTACGGGTGGTGCCGTTGAACAAGGCGGAGGTGTCGACTGAACCGCTATCATCCCCCGCCCCGCCGGAAACGAAGGTGCTGACAGGGTTGATCCGTTGGTTGGCCGCGGGCAACTCGGCCTCAAAGGCGTCTCCGATTCCAGGACGCACCGACTGTTCGGCCTTGATGGCGGATGCCGTCACTCTTTCTCCCGACATCATCAAACGCACCGGTCCTAACAATCCGGAGGAGACCGGCTTCGAGTCCTTGGTGAAATAGTTCCAGGTGGTGAAACCGACGCGTCCTGTTGGGCGGTTCTGTTTTTTCACGAACCAATCCGGGAAGCATTTGAGAAACTTCCCGTTGCCGCGCGGGCCGCCGGTCCATTCGCAATCGTCGGGCAGTTGCTCGTCGCCGATGAGCCGGTTGGCCCACACGTTGGTGACTTCGATGACGAGTTCGTTGCCCTTTGCATTGAGCAGACCCTCGGGAAGCGCGGCGCGCCACGGTGCGGTCCAGACGACGCCGAGGTCCGTGCCATTCAGTTTTACCCGGGCCAGATGATTCACCGTGCCAAGGTCGAGTTCCTTCGCCGACATGGCGTCCGCCGGGACATCGAAGCGTTTGTAGTAGGTGGCGGTGCCGCTGAAGTAGCGGATCGCGGGATCACTGTGGGCGGCCCAGTCCTGCAATGTCGCGAAATCCTGCAGTGCCGCCGGGCCGCCCAGCTTGGGATCGAACTGCACCTTCCACGCTCCGGCGATGTCCATGCTGGCCGTGAAGGTCGGGATGTTCGGAGTCTTGGCGGCGGGTGTCGTGGCGAGTGGTTTGCGGAACACCACGAGGAAACTTTGCGCGGGCGCGAACTCCAGCGGGATGGTGGTCTTGCCGGCGGCGCTGGTGAAATCCGTTAGATCGCGTTTGGTGGCGCGCACGGGATCCCAGAGTTCGGGTTGGCGTCCCTCCACGGCGAAGGTGAGATTGCCATTCACCCCGCGCGTGGTGGTGTTGGAGACGAAGAACACATCGGTGCCCTCGGCGGTGCGGCGGATCGACTTGATGCCGTCCGGCCCGGTGAAATCGCCGGTTTGCAGCGGTTTGATTTTCCCCCATTGCAGGGCGGCCTGGGTGCGGGCGAGGTAGGCGACCCATGCCTTGCCGGGTTCCCACCAGGTTTGGTTCTGGGTGAAGTGCGTGCCCCATTGGCCCATGACCACGCCGGGTTTCACGCCGGGCCACGGTTGGTGCGGGAACTTGTGCAGCATCATCCGGTTCACGCCGAGGCAGAACGCGGCATCGCCCATGTGCTTGATGGAAAAGGGTGTCTCGGTCCACTGACTGATTTCCGGCGATCCGGTGAAGGCCTCCGCCTCGACGACCGGGGTGTGGATTTTCCAGGCCGTGCCGACCAGCTCGTCGCCGAGGTAAAGGTTGACCTCCTTATCCGTCGCCCAGAATTCGGTGATCACCCGATCCAGTTGAGGGACGATCTCCGTGATCCGCCATGGTCCGCC
>JAIXVN010000405.1 GCA_027483005.1 Verrucomicrobiaceae bacterium | reverse complement strand
GAATGTCGGCCCGTCGACGGCGATCGGGGGAGGCAAGATCCAGCTCAACAGCCCGACCGCCAGCAGCGCCACCATCAACGTGCTGACGAACGCCACCCTCTACTCGTCCGCAGCCGTGACCCACACGGCTCCGCTCGTTCTGAACGGCGGCGATCCCGGAGAAAACCTGGGTCAGCTTCGCCTTGAAGGAGGAGTGGTCTGGTCGGGCCCGGTGACCCTCGCGGCTGCCATCACAGGCGCTGGGGACTTCACGATCGGCGGCAATACCACCACCGGGACGATCTCCGGAAACATCGGCGAAACCGGCGGTGCCCAGGCGCTCTCGAAGGGCGGAAATGGCACCATCACCCTCAGCGGTGCGAATACCTACAGCGGCCTGACCACTGTTGCGACTGGAGCCCTGATCGTAGGCAACAATGCGGCGCTCGGAACCACTGACGCCGGCACCGTCGTGGCCTCTACAGCCTCTCTCCGCCTCGCCAACGGCGTCACGATCACCGGCGAATCGGTCACCATCAACGGCTTCGGGGGCAATGCCCGTGGAGCCCTGCAGGCTGAATCCGGTGCCACGGCCACCTGGGATGGTCCGGTCCTGATTTCCGCCACGGTCGACAGCCGAATCGGAGCCCAGGCAAACGGCACCCTCATCGTCAGCGGTGCCGTCTCCAACGGCGGAGGGACCGATCTGGGCATCAGTGCCGATGTCGCGGGTGCAAAGGTCGTCCTCACGGGCACCAACAACACTTACACCGGACAGACCCAGATCATTCGCGGACTGCTCCAGCTCGGTGCCACCAACACCCTGCCCACCAGCACTACCCTGAACATTCACAATGGCAGCAGCGTGCCTGATGCGGCCAGCGTGGACCTCAACGGCTTCAACCAGCAGGTCGGCGGTCTGCTCCGTGGCAACAACAGCGGTCCGGCCACCCTGACCAACGCCTCGATCACCGCCTCCACCCTGACCATCAGCAACACCGCCAACTTCACCTATGACAGCCCGATCACCGGCAACCTGTCGCTCGTGAAATCCGGCACCGGCACCCAGACGCTGACCGGCACCAGCACCTACACCGGCACCACCACCGTCAGCGGCGGTGTGCTCAACGTGAACAGCAGCTCCGCCCTCGGAGATGGCAGCGCAACCAACACCCTCGTCCTCAACGGCGGCACCCTCCAGGCCGGCGGCGCGATCACCTCGCCCTCCACCCGTGGCGTCACCCTGAGCGCGAACAGCACGGTCGATACCGTGGCCAACGCCGTCAGCATCGCCGGGGTCGTCAGCGGCACCAGCAACCTCACGAAGAACGGCACCGGCACCCTCACGCTGTCCGGCGCGAACACCTACACCGGAAACACCGTGGTCAATGCTGGTACCCTGGAGCTCACCAGCACCTCGCAGCAGGCCTTCACCATCGGGGCCAATGGCGTCAACACCAGCATCAGCGGAACGGGCACCGTCACGATCGACGGCACCTTCAACCTGAACCTTGTCGGCGCCGACATCACCACCGGCAACAGCTGGACCCTGGTGAACGTCGCCACGCTCACGGAAAGCTTCACCACCAACTTCAACATCCCCGGCTTCACCCAGGCCGCGGACGTCTGGACGATGGTGGATGGCACCAAGACCTGGACCTTCACCGAGTCCACCGGTGTCCTCAGCCTTACGGTTTCCAGCGATGCCTACGCCACCTGGGCCAGTGACAAGGGACTCACCGCCGGCGTGAACGATGGCAAGGACCAGGATCCGGACAACGACGGTCGCACCAACGCGATGGAATTCGCCTTCGATGGCAATCCGCTCAGCGCCGCCAACGATGGCAAGGTCAGCTCGAAGATCGCCTCGGTCGGCGGAAACAACGTGCTGACCCTCACCGTTCCAGTCCGCAGTTCGGCGACCTTCAGCAACGATGGCGTCACCAATGAGGAAGTCTCCTCCGTGATCGACACCCTGGTCTATCGCATCCAGGGCTCCAGCGACCTTTCCGCCTGGACCCGCGATGTTTCGGAAGTCACCGACACGGGCGACCTCACCGCCATCCAGGCCGACCTGCCGAACCTGAGCAGTGGCTGGACCTACCGCAGCTTCCGTGCCCCGGGCACCGTGACCGCCGACGCGAAGGACTTCCTCCGCGCCGTGATCCAGCCGCAGTAAGCACGGCCTGAAGCCCCGCTTCCCTCAAGCCGTCCGGGATCCCTTCCCGGGCGGCTTTTTGCTGTCCACGGCTCTTGCCTCCCGCGCTTGCCGAGTCCGGTGATCCCGTACACGGTTCGCCCATGAAGATTGGCATCGCCCAGATCAACGCGGTCGTCGGGGACTTTCCCGGAAACGTGAAGCGCCTGATGGCCGCGTATCGCGAGTGCCTCGATGCCGGTGCCGAGCTGGTGCTGACCCCGGAAATGTCGCTCGTCGGCTACCCGCCGCGCGACCTCGTCTTCAAGTCCCAGTTCGTGCCGAAGTGCCTTCAGGCGCTCGACTACCTGGCCGAGGAAATCCGCGAGGTGCCGCTCGTCGTCGGCTACGTCGATCACAACTCCGACCCCGGTCCCGGCAAGCCTTTCCGCAATGCCGCCGCGTGGCTGGAGAATGGAACGATCCGCCACAAGGTCTGGAAAACCCTCCTGCCGACCTACGATGTCTTCGATGAGCGACGCTATTTCGAAGGCGGAAAAAACTGCGAAATCATCGAGTGGAACGGCCACCGCCTCGGCCTGACGATCTGCGAGGACATCTGGACCGAGGACTACCTCCAACGCCCCCTCTACGAACGCGACCCCGTCGCCGAACTCCGCGGCCAGGGCGCGGACCTCATCCTCAATCTCAGCGCCTCGCCCTTCCATTCCGGAAAGCCGCAGACGCGACGCACGATGATCTCCGACGTGGCCCGCGAACACGGCGTGCCGGTCGTTTATTGCAACTCGATCGGTGGAAACGATCAACTCGTCTTCGATGGCCACTCGCTCGCCGTCGCCGCCGATGGCCGGGTGCTGGCCCAGCTCGGAGGCTTCGTGGAGTCCTGCGTGGTGGTCGATACACTTTCGAAAACGGAAGCCCCACCACTCGTTTCGAATGCGCCCGAGGATCTCTACCGCGCCCTCGTTCTCGGCCTGCGCGACTACGTCACGAAGTGCGGCTTCAGCTCGGTCTGCCTCGGCCTCAGCGGTGGTATCGACTCCGCCCTCACCGCCGTGATCGCGGCCGATGCCCTCGGACCGGAAAATGTTCACGGCCTCACCATGCCGAGCGGCTTCTCGTCGTCAGGCTCGGTCGATGACTCGATCGCGCTGGCGAAGCACCTCGGCATCCGCTGCGACACCGTGCCGATCCAGAACGCCTTCGAGGCGGTGAAGACCTCGATGAAACCGATCTTCGGCGATCTCAAGGAGGACGTCACCGAGGAGAACATGCAGGCACGCATCCGCGGGCTGTTCCTGATGTCACTCTCGAACAAGTTCGGCCACCTTCTTCTAACAACCGGCAACAAGAGCGAGCTCGCCGTCGGCTACTGCACCATCTACGGCGACATGTGCGGCGGTCTGGCCGTCATCTCCGATCTGCCGAAGATCCGCGTTTACGAGGTCTCGCGCTGGATCAACCGCGATCGGGAAATCATTCCCTGGAACACCATCGACAAGCCCCCCAGCGCCGAGCTGCGGCCGGACCAGAAGGACCAGGACACGCTGCCGCCATATGAAATCCTCGATGCCATCCTGGAGCAGTACGTCGAGCAGCACCTCTCCGCCGACGAGATCATAGCCAACGGCTTCGAGGAATCGACCGTGCGCTGGATCCAGCGTCGCGTGGACCTCAACGAATGGAAACGCCAGCAAGCCGCCCCCGGCCTCCGCGTCACCACCAAGGCCTTCGGCATCGGCCGCCGCATGCCCATCGTGCAGCGCTTTGTCTAACTGAAGGGGCAAGCTGATCGAGGAACTTGCGACCACAAGAGGGGCGCGGGCGGCCCGCCCGCAGCAAATGTTTCATCACGGGCGAGCCGCCCGCGCCCCTCTTTTTCAACGTCACCCCCACCGTAGGCG
>JAIXVN010000090.1 GCA_027483005.1 Verrucomicrobiaceae bacterium | reverse complement strand
CCGCAGCCGTTGGGGCCGACGATGCCGGTCACGCCCTTGGCGAATTCCAGCACGGTTTTGTCCGCGAAGGACTTGAAGCCGTGGATTTCTAGAGTCTTGAGATACATCCTGACAGGAAGGGGTTAGAGGTTCGCTCGAAGAGGGATGAGCGAGGTGAATCTACTCCCGCGATTCCGACTCGGCAATCCGCCAGGCTCCGATCACACCACATGCTGTGCTAGTTTACACAAATACACACCACATCTTGTGCATTGAGGTATTTAGCCAGTCCGAAGCATTTCGCAACTCGGATCCGGAACCTCTCGAAATTCAAGGGCCTGTGAGCCTCACGAAATTTTCCAGTCCAGCCTCCAGTTTCCTGTTGCAACTCCGTCTCAATAGATGATCATTCGCCCACATGGCACACGCCCTCGCCAACGAATTGACTGCGGACAGCGCCATGACGCTGAACCAGGCGCGTGTTGGCTGTGACATGACCATTCAGGTCCTGAGTGGGCCCTCGTGTGAACGCCTGCGGGACCTCGGATTCTGTGAGCAGCTCCAGGTCCGGAAGCTTGCCAACGGCCGCAATCTGATCTGCTCCGTTTGCGGCACTCGTCTTGCCATCAGCCGGGAACTGGCCGATCAGGTGATTGTCGCTCCGGTCCGCTGAATCGAGGACTCCGTTCCCATGTCTGATTCCCCCGCTCTCGAAACCATTGCGCTGGTCGGGAATCCGAACGCCGGAAAAACCACCCTTTTCAACGCGCTCACCAAATCCATCGAGCGCGTCGGCAACTACGCCGGGGTGACCGTCGCGGTGAAATCCGGGGAAATGTTCACCCCCCATGGCCGGAAGGTCAGAGTGCTCGACCTGCCGGGCTGCTACTCGCTGCGTTCAAGCTCGCCTGACGAGAAAATCGCGCGCGATGCGCTTCTTGGCGAGGCACGCGACGTTCCGAAGCCTGACCTGGCACTCTGCGTGGTCGATGCCTCGAATCTCGAACGCCACCTCAATCTCGTTCTCCAGGTCATCGAACTCGGCATCCCGGTCGTCATCGCCCTGAACATGGTGGACGTCGCGGAAGGCCAGGGCCTGCGCCTCGATCCGGCGAAGCTTTCCGAAGAACTCGGCGTCCCCGTCGTGCCCGTCCAGGCCAATGCCGGCAAAGGCCTTGTCGAACTCAAGCAAGCCCTCCGCCATCCTCTGCCCCACGCAGCGGAAAGCCCATGGATAGCGGGAGAGGGCGATCCGGAAACCCGTCGCCGCCAGACCGTGGCAAGGCTCTGCAACCTCGTGGCCCGCCGACCGGATGCGCACCAGCAGACGCTTTCCGACAAACTCGATGCGGTGTTCCTTCACCCGCTTTGGGGCTGGGTTTCATTCCTGCTGATCATGTTCGCCGTGTTCTGGGCGATCTTCTCGTTCGCCGACATCCCGATGGGCTGGATCGAGGCGGGGCTTGGAAATCTCGGGAATTGGCTCGGCGAGGTGATTCCTGAGGGCGATCTGCGCTCGCTCGTGGTCGATGGAGCGGTCCCCGGGGTCAGTGGCGTGCTGGTGTTCCTTCCGCAGATTGTCCTGCTGTTCCTCTTCATCGGCCTGCTGGAAAGCTCCGGCTACATGGCACGCGCCGCCTACCTGATGGACGGTTTCATGTCGAAAGCCGGACTGAGCGGAAAGGCCTTCCTGCCGCTTTTCAGCTCCTATGCCTGTGCGATTCCCGGGGTGATGGCCACCCGCACGATCGACTCCGCCAAGGAGCGGCTCGTCACCATTTTCGTGGCCCCCTGGATGAGCTGCTCGGCCCGCCTGCCAGTGTATTTCCTGATCGTCCCACTGCTGCTTCATGAGGACGAAGGTTCTTGGAAACAGGCGCTGATCCTGTTCGCGATCTACACCCTCGGCACTCTCTCCGCCTTTGTCGTTTCCCGCGTGCTGAGAGGGCGGCTTGGTCCCGACAAGACCCCGAACCATTTCCTGCTCGAACTGCCGCCCTTCCGCTCCCCGCAGTGGAGCTACATTCTTCGGCACGTCCTGGATCGCGCCTGGTCCTTCATCGCCAAGGCCGGCACCCTCATCCTCGGGCTTTCGATCCTGCTCTGGGCCCTGAAGACCTATCCGAAAAGCGAGGGCAGCGACTCCGAAAAACTTGCCCACAGCGCCATGGGCCGCATCGGCGCGGTGATCGAGCCGGTGGTGAAGCCCCTCGGATTCGACGGCCGCACCGGCACCGCCATCCTGACGTCCTTCGCCGCCCGCGAGGTCTTCAACACCACCATGGGCATCATCTTCAACGTCGAGGAAACCGACGACGAAGCCGCCACCCGCGGACGCCTCCGCGAGGTTATTTCCGCCGCCACCTGGCCGGACGGTCGACCGCTGTTCACGCCGCTGTCGCTGATCTCGCTGCTCGTGTTTTACATCTACGCGCTGCAATGCCTGCCAACCTCCGCCGTCGTGGCGCGGGAGGCAGGCTCGTGGAAATGGGCGGCCGGCCAGTTTGTGTTCATGAGCGGCTTCGCCTACCTTGCCTCGCTCGTCGTGTTCCAGATCGGACGGGCCTTCGGCCTTTCCTGACCCCCTACCCTCATGCCCCACTGGCAAACCCTCGTCGCCCTCGGCATCGTCCTCGCCACCCTGCTGATCT
>JAIXVN010000282.1 GCA_027483005.1 Verrucomicrobiaceae bacterium | reverse complement strand
GGGGGAGCGTCGTCAATTGGAGGCTTCGATGGCGGCGAGTAAGGGTTCATCTTTGGGATCAAAAGATGGTGATGAGTTTTTCCGTCCCTTGGTCACTTCGAGTTTCGAACTTCGGCTTCAGACCACGGGTTGGAAACCCGTCTTCCCGTTTGGACTTCCAGCGAACTGAAGTTCGCGGTCCATTTTGGAAGGTAGCTTTTCATTTTCCTTCCGCGAGGCGTTTCCACGCCGCGTCTCCCTTGACTCCGGCGTCGGTGGGGTCGAAGGGCTTGAAGCCCATGGCGAGGGCGGGCGAGCCTTCCTTGATGCGCCAATCGCCTTTCGCAGGATCGCGGAACAGCGGGTCGGCGAAGACCGAGTGGACGTCGTGCCCCATCTTCTGCCACTGCGCGAGCGGGATGCCGACGAACTCCAGCGGCTTGCCATCGGTGCGCCAGATCAAATTACGATCCATCTCGTAGTTCCCCTTTCGCCAGCCACCACCGCCAAGGGTGAGGCCGCTGTTCCAGTAGAGGATGTTTCCGGTGAAGTGGAACGAGGGGTGGTCCTCGGGCTTGGTGAACTGGATCTGCTGCTTTTCCCCGTAGGCGAAGATGTTGTTGCGGATGAGGTTTTCCTTTCCGTAGTGCTGGTGGTAACCGCCGGTGCGGGTGTGGTGGACGAGGTTGTTCTCCATCACGATGCCGGTGCTGCCCTCGTCGTTGTAGAGTCCCCAGCCGCCGTAGTCGTAGGAGATGACGTCGTGGATGTGGTTGTGGCTGACGGTGGTGCCTTCCGAGGGGCCGAGGGTGTAAACCGCACCCATGTCGCTGAGGAGGCCGTCGCCGATGTGGTGGATGTGGTTGTAGTCGATCCGGTTCCGCTTGGCGGAGCTTTCGGCGTAGCCCCAGCGCCAGCCGACGGAGACGCCGGAGTAGGGCAGGTGGCTGATGTCGTGATGGGTGACCTGGTTGTCGCCGCTGTGGCCGATCCAGACGCCGACGGCGCAGGGAAAGACGCGGCCGGCGTCGCGGAGGATGTTGTTGTCAAAGAGCTGATGGCTGGTCTGGTCGGCCGGTTGGGAAGAGGGCCCCATTTCCCCGATCCGCAGGCCGCCTGCGCCGAGGTCGCGGAGGTAGCAGTGCTCGACGCGGTTGTCGCGGCAGCCTTTCCGGAACCACAGTCCGTAGATCCCGGTGTGGGCGATTTCACAGTGATCGAAGCTCACCGCGCGGACATGATCGGCCTGGATCACCGCCTCGATGGTGGCGGCGGCCTGAGTGGGCTCGAAGCCCTGAGGCGGACAGCGCCAGCCGGTTTCCTGAAAGGCGAGGCCGCGGATGGTGAGGTGCTGAAGCGGTTGATTCGGCAGGCCACGGAGGATGAGGAGCTGGGTGGCCAGGGGAGCGATGACCTCGGCTTTCGCTGGATCCTCGCCGGGCAGGGGCTTGTAGGTGAGGGTGCCATCGTCGGCGAGGAACCACTCACCGGGTTGATCAAGGGCACTGCGGACATTTTCCAGGATGATGCCGGTTTTGGCGTCCCACTTGTTCCAGGACTTCATCGGCTGGCCGACGACTGTCAGCTTTCCGGTCGTCAAATCGACCGACTCCACGAAGCGGCGGGTGTTGTCCCACTTGTGATAGGCGAGAAACTGGACCCTGTGCAGCGCGGCTTCGGAAAGTCCCGCGAGGCCTTTCAAATCCTCCGGAGCGAAGGTCACCGTCTGGCGAGCGCGCCTTCCTTCCGGTCCGTCGAGCAGCTCCTCGGCCACTTCCTTCGCCTTGATGAAACCCTGATCGGGAAAGCGGGCCCGGACCGCGCGGCGGCCGTTGACCCAGAGCTGGTCGAAGCCCTCGATGCCGGCAACCTTCACCTCCCAGTTGCCCTCGGCCGTTTTCCTGAATCCACGGATCGGCACACCTCCGCTGATCACAGGATGGGCACCGGGAGCCGCGAGAACGCGGACCGGGGCGGCTTCGCTGCCGCTGTGCTCGGGGCCAAGCACAAGCGGCTGGGTCAGCCGATAGGTGCCATCGGCCAGGACCAGGTCGACCGCCTGCTCGGGATGCTCGGCGCGGCTTTTCTTCAGAAGTTCGAGTGCCGCCGGCAGCTCCACACCGCCCGACTTTCCGCCAATGCGGATGATCCATGGCTCTGCGTTCACCACGTTCAGAGACAGGCCTAGGATCAACAGGCTCCATGAGCCCGAGGTGAGAAACGTCATGCCCACTCAACGACGGGCGACCCATGGGTCTTTCCGATCACTTGTGCGGATCGGGAGCCTCGATGAAGTGGAAGATCTCGTTCGCAAAACGCACGTCCTCCGGAGCGATCCGTCCATTCGGTTTCAAGGCCAGCACGGCTCGGACCGCTCGAGGCGATGGACCTCCTTCATGAGCTGTGGGACGCCCGCCACTGCCGGGCGTTTCTGCGACGGATTGATCAGGCAGATGACCCAGAATGGAGGGACACTTTGGACCCTCCATGGTCCGAAGGATCATCCGGCTCACCAGGACGGGTCAGTTTCCAAAAGCCCTCTGCCGTCCGGGCAAAAAAAGAGCGGCCCGACCGACCCACCCCTTGGAAAACCCATTAACCAAGAAGCGTCTCAGTCGGACCGCCAATGTGTCGCGACATCCAGAGTTAAGCAGCGACCGGGCCAACTTTTTCATCGATTTCAAAAAATCGCGAAATCTCCTGTCATCCCGTTCTGGCTTTCCGATGTCCGAGCGTTCGAAGAAAAAGCATCCGAATTGTCTGATTGCTGCTTTTTGAAACGACATCCTTCCGGAGACGCGAGAACTGCCCTCCATCCAACCTCAAACCAACACCCACCAATACCATGGAATACATGCTTCTGTTCACCGAATCCGCTGAGGAACTCGCCAAACGCAACGAT
>JAIXVN010000177.1 GCA_027483005.1 Verrucomicrobiaceae bacterium | reverse complement strand
GGCATCCTGGTGCCGGACGAATCCCTGCGCGGCGTGGCGGCGGCGGTGAAGGGCGCGACCGAGCTCGGCGAGCCGGATTTCAGCGTCTTTGACATGCCTGAGAATGGCAGTGTCGAAAGTGTGGTCCGGGCGCTTTCTCGGGCCCTGACCCTGAAGAATCCTCCGACCGCGTTGATCGCGACGCGGGCGCGACAGGTGGCCACGGCGATGACCTGGCTGCCGTCGCAGGGCATTCAGGTTCCATCCAGATTCAGTGTGATCTCGCTGGCGTATGAGCCCTTTCTCGACCACCTGATCCCGGCGGTGAGCTGCTATCGGGTCGATCCGGAATCGGTGTCGAAGCAGGCCATCCGCCGGATCGAACTGCTTCTAACAGGCAACGCGAACCCCGGGGGCAATTCCTGGATCACCCCCGAGGTCGTGAAAGGCGCATCGGCGGCGACGCGCGGCTGAGGCTTCAGGGCGTGCCGGTCACCTTCAGACGGGCGAACTTGGTGGTGGCGGCATTTTTCGGGATCGTGACGGTGACGGTGTCCGGGTTGACATCGCCATCGTTGCTGATCACCACGCCCGCACTGGAGCCGGCGGTGTCGTTGCCGATCGTGAAGACTTCCGGCCAGTCGCTGAGGTTGGTGCCGGCTTCGACGGTGATCGTCAGGCCGAGGTTCGCGGCCTTGGCACGGTCATCGCGCTCGAAGGTGAAGATCAGGTTCGCGCCGCTTGCGGAAGAGGTCGGGAGCTGGGTGCCGCCCGGGGTCTCGGGATTGCCGCCCTTGAGCAAGAACTCGAGGCCGTTGGCGACTCCATCGGCATCCGGGTCCTGATTGATCGCCGTCTGGCCGCCGAGCGAGTAGCCGTCGATCCAGTTGCTGAAGGCGGTGCCGGTGAGCTGGCCGAGGATCAGCTGGCTGCCGGTCTGGGTCAGGGTGTAGCCGACGGGCGGAGTGAGCGAAGTGGTCAGGGTGCCGGTGCATTCGGCGATGACATACGAGGCCGCCGTGAAGCCCGCGCCGGACTCGGTGACGGTGAAGGCACCTGAAAGCGCGAGGTCACCGGTGACCGAGAGCTTGTCGGCGGTGGTGTTCACCTCGACGGCCAGTGTGCCGGTGAGGGCGGTGTTTCCCGAAACGGTGAGGGTGCCGACGCCGGTGCCGGGAGCGATGGTGCCCGCGGCCGTCACCGGAGCCGCGACGTTGCCGCTGCCCGAAAGGGCAGCGCTGGCCGCGACCGTTACTGCGGATCCTCCAAGTGAGGCTCCCGTGTCCACCACGAGCGTGCCGTTGTTGACCGTCGTCGCGCCGGTGTAAGTGGCGGTGCCGGTGTAAGTGAGGACCTGGGTGGAAGTGTCACCGAATCCAGCTCCGGAAGGAATGCCAACACGAACAGAGCCGGTGCCCGAGATGGCATTCGTGACCGTATGCGCATTGGTGCGGGAGAAGGTCAGGATGCCGTTGTTGACCACGGTGGCCGTGCCGAGCGAGCCGGCAACTCCCGCTCCGCTCTGGCTGACATCAGTGTTTCCCGGAACGCCGCCGACGCGGACTGGAACGCCGGTGGCGATGGTGAGGGTGCCGCTCAGGGTATTCTCTCCGGTGAGGATGAAGCCGCGGTTTTGCTCGGTCATGGTTCCAGCGGGATCTTCAAACGAAAGCCCGCCTGATCCGGAGATCACGCCTTGGAGCTTGTTGGAGCGCGGGGCATTGTTGATCGAACGGTTGAGGATCTTGTTGGCCGGGCCTGTCAGGGTGATGTTGTTCGTCCTGGTCCAGTTTCCCTCGATCTGGGAAAGGATGCCGCTGGTGGTGGCATCGCCGAGGATGATGCTGCCGGTGCCCGTGGCGGTTGGCCCGTTGCGCGGGGTGCGGAACTCCGAGCCGCCCTTGACGATGAGGTTTCCGGAGAAGCCGGACCAGGAGTTGGCCTCGGTGAATCCGGTGGCGGAGCCGGGATAGCTGAAGAGGATGCCTCCTCCCGTCACGACGATGTCGCCTGCGCCCGACACGTTGCGCAGCTTTGCGTTGGTCTTGTAGTCGAGGTCCGGCGTGCCGGGAGTGACGTTGCTGCGGTTGAGCTCAAGCGTGGCTCCCGAGGCCACCGAAACCGCGCCGCTGCCGATGCCGCCGGTGGTGCCGCCGTTGCCGAAGGCGAGTGTCCCTGCGGTGACGGTGGTGGTTCCGGTGTAAGTGTTGTCATTCAGCAAGGTCGCGCTGGACGTGCCATCCTTGGTGAGGCTGCCTGCGGCGATGGCCGTTCCCGAAAGCGTGTAGGCCAGTGTGGAATTGTTGAAGGTGGTGGAGGCCGGTGAGAGGGTTCCGGTGAGGGTCACGGTTGAGGTCGTGGCGGTGTCATTGAACACGACGCTGTCGCCCTGAAGATAGTTCGTGACGGAGCTGTCGGACTCGAGGATCCAGTTGGCGGTGGTATCGAGATCCCAGTTGGCATCGACGTTGCCCTTCCAGATGACATTGCCGCCGGTGTATTCGAGGGTGATGTTGGAATTTTCCGTGTCGTTGATCAGCTGGAAACGGGTGCCTGGGGCCAGCTGGAAGCCGGAGAACGATCCGCCGAAGGTGCCGCTGTAGTCGAAGATTTCCCGGCGGTCTCCTGGCAGCAGCCCGCCTTGATTGATGGGGCTGATGGTGTGGGTGCCGGCGAGGGTGAGGGCATCGTTTTCACTGATGACGATGGTGTCCCAAGAGCCGCTGCCGATGCGGAAGGTGGAGGTGGAACCATCGGAAAGCGCGAGCGCCTTGACGTAGCCGAGGCCGGTCGTGGCCTGGGCCCCGGAGGTGAGCGTTGCTCCGCCTTGGACGGTGACCGCGGTGCCGTCCAGGTGGCCGCCGATTCGCAGGGTGCCCTGCTCGACCGTGGTTGCGCCGGAGTAGAGGCTGGTCGCCGTGAGTAACAGCAGACCTGAGCCGCGCTTGGTGAGGGAGCCTGTGCCGCTGATGCTGTTCGCCACGGTGACGGCTGCACCTGTGCCATGGTCGAAGATGAGGGAGGCGTTGTTCGTCACCGCGCCGGCACCGAGCGTGCCGGTGGTGCCGCCGTTGCCGATCTGGAGTGTTCCATCGGAAACCGTCGTGGTGCCGCTGTAGGGGTTCGTTGCCGTGAGGATCAGGGTGTTCGCACCTGTCTTCGTGAGGCTGC
This sequence comes from Verrucomicrobiaceae bacterium, assembly GCA_027483005.1. Classification (GTDB taxonomy): domain Bacteria; phylum Verrucomicrobiota; class Verrucomicrobiia; order Verrucomicrobiales; family Akkermansiaceae; genus Luteolibacter. Next base: position 4,899 of record JAIXVN010000177.1, on the reverse strand, counting down.
CGGTGCCGTCGATGACTTCACCGATCGTGACATTGCCGAGCGTTTCAACCGTGAGGGGACCGCTCAGGGAGATGTTGCTGTTGGCATTGCCGGTAAGGGTCAGGGTGTTGCTGGTGACGGCCGGGTTGTAGCGGAAGGTCCCTCCATTTGTTCCGGCATTGAAGTTGTTGCCAACGGACTGGGTGCCGGAAGTCACCTCGATCACGCCACCATTCAGGACACGCCGTGCGCCGTAGTCGGAGAGCTGGCCGAGCGAGGCGCTGGCGTTGTAGCCGAAGCTGTTGACCCTCAGAGTGCCGCCGGTATTGACGGTGACGATGTTGGTGTTGTTGAACGCCGAGCTGTAGAGCACGCCGTCGGTCAGATCGAGCACGCCGCCGTTGACCGTCACGTTGCCGGTGAAGGTATTGACGCCCGTCAGCTTCATCGTGCCGCTTCCGTTCTTGATCATGGCGCGATTGCCTCCGGTTCCGTTGCCAATGACCGAGCTGATGAGCAGGTCGTTCGCTGCCGCACCATCGGCGACATCGAAGACGGTGTCGTTCTGCCGGAGGTTCATCGTGCTGACGCTGATCGTGGAGGGATTGGCGTCCGCGTAGGTCGTGATGCTGCTGTTGTTGCTGAAGAGATCGAGGTTGACGGTTCCATTGATGGTTCCGCCGGTGAGGTAGAACTTGGCCGTGGTCGTTTGGTTGGTGCCGGCGGCGGAGGTGAGGGTGCCGCCAACGAGGTTCACCGTGTTGACCGCAGTGGCATCGTTGTTGAAGCCGAGTGCGTCGATGGTGCCAAGCCTGAGCACCGCACCGGCATTGACGGTCGCGTTTCCGCGGATCGTTCCGCCGCTGCCGCCGCCACCGGTCAGCTCAAGGACACCGCCATTGACCGTGGTGCCGCCGGTGTAGGACTGCTGGGTGGCGATCGTCAGCGTGCCGCCGTTGCTCTTGGTCAGCGTGCCGGAACCGGTGATGTCGGCCGTGCCTGCGGTGCCGGTGAACGTGTATCTGTTCGCGGAGTTGCTCACCGTGATCGCAGTGGGAGCGAGACGACCTGAAAGCGTGATGGTGGAATCCGAGGCGATGTCGCCAAAGACCACGGAGTCGGCACCGTAGAATTTCTGGTCACCTTCGACAAAGTTGGTGCCGCTACCAGTGGCCCAGGTTCCGGTGGTGGTGTTCCAGGTCCGGGTGCCGGACGCAGCAGCGGTGAAGACCAGCTTCTTGTTCACCGTGTCATCGGACAGCGTGCCGCGCCAACCGACGGTGAGGTTGCCGGGATTCGTAACGGTGCCGAGGCCGTAGGTGAGGACGTCATAGGTCGTGCCAGCGACCGCATTGGTGTCGAAGGAAACAGTGGTGGCCCCGCTGAAGGTCGCACCATTTGAGGTGAGGCCCGTCGTCGTGGTTCCACCAGCGAGGGCGATGATCGAGCCGGTGTTGGTAGTCAGCAGCCCGGTGGTGCTGCCTGCACCGGAGATTCTCCCGGCGGCGGACAGCGTTACGGCAGAAGTCAGAGAGCCGGTCAGGTTGAGGCGTCCGTTCACCACCGTGGTGAGGCCGGTGTAGGAATTGGTTCCGCTGAGCGTGACCACCTGGCTGGTCGTGGTGCCGAGGGTGCCACCCACCTTGAGCTGCCCGCTTCCCGTGATGGTGTTGCCGAGGGTCCAGGCGTCATTGCGGGTCAGGCGCAGCACGCCGTTGTTGGTGATGGCCAGGGAGGAGGCGAGCGAGCCGTTGCTTCCGGCGTCCGCGTTCGCCGTCCCGGCCGCCGCGCCGCCGATGCGGACAAAGGTGCTGGCATTGATCGTGAGTCCACCCGTGAAGGTATTGGCACCGCTTAGGATGAAACCATACTCGTCGTTGTTCATCACGCCCGAGTTGGTGTTTCTGAAGGTCAGCGTGCCGGTGTTGAGGCTGCTTCCCGAGATCGCGCCTTCGAGTTTCAGCCAGCGGTTGGTGCCATTGAAAAGCTGGTTGTCGATCGACGAGGAAGTCGCATCAGCCAGCGTCATTTTACTGTTCCAGGTCCAGTTGCCCTGAGTGCCGGAAATACCGCCAGCTGCGAGCGTGCCGCCATTCAGGGTGATCGCGTCAGCGGCCGTGTTCGCTCCCCAGGCGGTGGCACCGTTGCGGATGCCACGCAGGGTGGCTCCGGAGTCGATGACCCACTTGCCGGTGTAGCCGGTCCAGCCCGCAGCGTCGTTGAAGCCAACACCAGTCCCTCCTGCGCCCTGATTGGCGTCAACCACTCCAGCTCCACTGATGGTGATGACCGCCGCGCTGGAGCTGCCGGCGATCTTTGAATTTCCGGACGTGGTGGCAGTCGTGCCGAAGCGAAGGTTGCGGCCTGAGGCAACGTTCCAGATCTGACTGGTGTTGAAGTTCGCCTGGGTGCTGTTGATGACGAGATTGACTCCCGCAGAACCCATGGCGATGCCAGAAGCCCCGACCGTCAGCGTGCTGGCCGCCGTTCCTGCGCCACCGATCGTGACGAGACCCGTCGGGCTCGCGATCCGGATTCCTCCCCAGACCGTTGCAGCTCCCAGCAGCGGACTGTTCGCCGCAGTGACCGTCGAGTCCCAGACAGCAACGTCGGAGCTGCCAGGCGTCGCGGCAGTCGTCCAGCTCGTGGTGAGGTTCAGGGCGTCGCTGTTGTTTGCCTTGAACAAGTCCACGCCTTGGGCGGAGCTGCCGAGGAGGGCAAGAAGCAGGAGGTTTTGGCGGAGAGGTTTCATCGGGATTCTGGGCGTAAAGGTTGCCAGCACCATTGTATCGCTGATTCGATTCTCAAGCAGCGGCTACTGGTTTTCTCATCAGACCAGATGATTCCACCTGTTCGGATTACCCTTCCATGCGTGATTCCGCGCATGCTCGTTCGCTTTCTCGAAATCCTCCGATCGGTCGTCTGGCTGGCCCTGCCCTCAGTGGCCGGTGCCGCCGTGGTCGATCCGGCGGTCACCTACGCCTGGTATCAGGGAGGCATCGGCATCGCGGTCGGCAGTGACGGCTATGCGGTCTCGAGTTGGACCAACTCCGCCACCACCGGCACGCCCTCGCTCCGGAACCTGACCTCGGTCAGCGGCGCGCCGATCCGCTGGAACGTGCTGAAGTCCGACGGCTCTCCAGGACAGGTGCTGCGCTTCAACGGCAACTCCGATGGCCTCTTCGCCTCGTCCTCGAACTTCGGCACGATCAGCGGATCGCGCACGATCGTCGCCTGGATCCGTCCGCGCGAGACCACCCGCGGCTTTCTCTTCGACTCCTCCACCTTCGCCAATGGCCTGACCCGCGCCCAGGTCAACAACGGCAGCTGGCAGGTCAGCACCGAACCCGCCAACGGCACCGCCGCCAACGCCGGCACGACCACCGGTCCCGTCACGACCAACACCTGGCAGGCCCACACCTTCATCCTCACCACCGGCACGCCCGCCACCTTCCAGCACTTCATCAACGGCACCCAGGTCGGCACCACCGTCAGCCTCGCCCAGGCCGCCGCCCTCAGCGGGTTGATCCTCGGCAACAACGTCGCCCCAGGCGGCGGGCTCGGCTTCGACGTCGATGTCGCCGAGGTGCTCGTCTACAACTCCGCGCTGAACACCACCGACCGCCAGGAGGTGGAAACCTATCTCACCACGAAATGGTCGGGCCTCAGCGATGGCGTGAACGATCCCCCCGAGCCCCTCGCCTCGACCAGCCAGCCCTTCGCCAGCGGCCTCGGCGGCTACCACACCTTCCGCATCCCGGCCATCGCCACCACCAACGCCGGCACCCTCATCGTCGCGGCCGATGGCCGGGTCAACAACTCCGTCGACATCCCCTCGAACATCGACAGCGTCATCCGCCGCAGCACTGACAACGGCAGCACCTGGGGACCCCTCATCGTCACCGCCGACTACGGCACCAACGCCAGCGACACCGACAGCTACCAGATCACCGGCAGCAGCACGCCACGGAACCGGACCTCCGCCAGCGATCCGGCCCTGCTGGTCGACCGCTCGAACGGCCGCATCTGGATCTTCTACGACAACGGTAGTAACAACAGCTACAACGGCTACGGCCGCACCATCAAGCTGGAGATGCGCTACAGCGACGATGACGGACTCACCTGGTCGGCCCGCAAGGACCTCGAGGCCGAGAACCCGAACCTGCGGCCGAAGGAGACCGAGCAGTTCACCTTCAACGGCAACAGCTTCACCTACGGCCGGGGCGAGTACATCGTCGGCCCGGGAAACGGCATCCAGATCGAGCGCGGACCAAACGCCGGACGCCTCGTCTTTCCAGTCTATTGGTTCCGCACCAACAACAACGCCTCCTTCATCTACAGCGATGACCACGGCGCCACCTGGCAGCGCGGCGGAACCTGCGGCACCGGGGTCGGGGAAATCCAGATCACCGAGCTGGTCAACGGCCACCTCCTCGCCTCGATGCGGCCCTCCGGCGCCGGCGCCGGCTACCGCTGGTTCAGCAGAAGCAGCGACGGCGGCGTGACCTGGAGCGCGATGTTCCGCTTCGACGCCACGGCGGCCTTTCCCGTTCCCGATCCCGCCTGCCAGGGAAACATCTTCCGCCTCACGACCACGGTCGACAGCGACCGCAACCGCCTCGTCCACGCCAACTGCGCCAGCACCGGCAGCCGCGTCGCGATGACGATCCGCACCAGCTACGACGAAGGTCTCACCTGGCCGGTGTCGCGCCTCGTTTACGGCAGCAGCAGCGCCTACTCGTCTCTAACAAAACTCTCCAGCAGCGACGTCGGGCTGCTTTACGAGAAGGACAACTACACCGCCATCGACTTCGTGCGCGTGTCGCTGCCGCAGGCCACGAACCAGACCGATGCCCTGCCGCCCTACACCCTCTGGGCGAACACCAAGTTCAGCCCCGCCCAGTTGATGAACCCCGCGAT
>JAIXVN010000387.1 GCA_027483005.1 Verrucomicrobiaceae bacterium | reverse complement strand
CTCGGGCTGGCCCGCGCCTCAGGACTTCCGGAGGCCATGATCGCGCTGATCGATACGATCCAGGAGCGTCTCGTCGCCCTCATGGGCCAGCTCGCCTGCCTGCCCGAGGACGAGGCCCGCTATGCGGAAAAAGGTTACGCCGCGATCAAGGAGGACGACCTGGCCTGGCTGGAGGAGCAGATCATCCGCGTGGAAGCCGAGCACGGACTCAGCCGTGGCTGGTCGCGCCCTGGCGCGAAAGGCGGACCCGGGCTCGCCGCCCTGAACCTTGCCTGCGCCATCACCCGCCGCGCCGAGCGCGCCGTTCTCAAGCTCCACGAAGCCGGCGAAGCCGTCCCGGAGTCGGTCCGCCGCTGTTTCAACCGCCTCTCCGACCTGCTGTGGTTGCTGGCTCGCGGCGATTGATCGATCCGGCGGGAATCGGGAATGACGCTCTCCGGGGTTGGCAAGCGCGGGCGATCCCCCTACATCCGGGGCATGGAAGAACCGACCCGCGACCACGGACCGCAGCCATTCGATGTCCTGATGGACCGCTGGAAGCTGACCAACCACCAACTCGTCGAGGCCTCGCCCGAGCAGCTCAACCACAAGCAGGTCCAAAAGGCCCGCAAGGGTCGGCAGCTCACCCTGCACCTGATGCAGAAGATCGCCCGCGCACTGAACATCGCCATCTTCGAGCGACTGGAAAAAGCCCAGCAGGAAGTCTTCGTCGAATACCTCCACCGCCAGCTCTTCAACTACGCCAAGGCCCACGATCCCACCTGGCAGGATCCGAACGAGGCCCTGATCGAAACCCGCTGAGCCGATGAGCGAGGCCGACCTGCTGAAGGAAACCGAGCGCTACTTTCACGACCAGATCCCGCTCACCCGGGCGATGGGCGTGACCGTGGAGTCCTTTGACGACAGTGGCCTAACCCTCGCCGCCCCGCTCGCGGCGAACCACAACCATCTCGGCACCGCCTTCGGAGGCAGCCTCAGCGCCCTCGCCACGCTCGCCGGCTATGGCCTGCTGTGGCTGAAACTCGGCGACCGCAGCGCCCACATCGTCGTCCGCTCCAGCCGCATCCGCTACCGGCACCCGGTCCGCCAATCGATCCGCGCCATTGCCCGACCTCCCTCCGACCTGGTCCTGGAAACCTTCCTCACGAAGTTCCAAGCCACCGGCAAGGCTGCCATCCGCCTCCAGGTCGAGGTGATCGAAAACGACCGGGTTTGCGTGGAGTTCGATGGCTTGTTCGTGGCGTTGAGATCGGAAGTCCTTTGATGATTCTGAATCATCCTTAGGCTTTTGAAAGGCGACTGCTTCAGTCCTGCCATTCATCGCCCGCCAAGTGGCAGACGACCACCGAACCGTGGAGGAACCAGATGACCAGTAGTGACCGCCCTTGAACGGCAAAGGGCATGACCTGCTTTTGGCATCGGACCGGGCGGCATCCGTTTCGGGTTCCTTTTGCCTGCGGATGAAATCGAAAGAATCTGCGAGGCATTGCGCCAGCATTTGCGGTGGAACAGTACGGGATGACGAAAAACCAAGAGTGCTGTTGGATACTGGCATTATCCAAAGAAACCAGGGGGCGGTTGGTCTCCTGAAAGGCTGAGGCGAAGGGTGCGATGCCACCCTACAGAATGGGATGGAGATGACCAAGAAGCCAATCGGTGAAGGTCGCGGATCGGGTTTCCTGCCGAGATGGATCAGCAGGAACTCACCGAGAAGCAACGCGATGGTCACGAAGATCGCCCATAGCGGACCCGCGACGTGAAGCGCGAAGTCTCCGATCAATCCCATGATCAGCTCATGGAAAACGTCGGCGTTCGAGTGGTGGTTCTCGATCATCGGCACCGGCCAAGGCCCGAGCGCCAACCTGGCATGGGCGGCCATGGTCAGGATGCCAACGAGCAACCATTCAGAGAGCCAGCTCGTTGGCTCCGGAATGGTGCGCGCTGCGGGGCTTGTCACGTTCGTGTCGGCGTGGCCAGTCTTTGGGCATGAAGGTGCTCATCACCGCTGGCCCGACCCGGGAGCCGCTGGATCCGGTCCGTTTCCTTTCCAATCGCTCGTCGGGGAAAATGGGATATGCGCTGGCGCATGCCTTCGCGGAGTCGGGGCATCAGGTGTTGCTGATCTCGGGTCCATCGTCCCAGCCGATTCCGGGCGGGGTCGACCTGCTGCCGGTGGAAACGGCCGAGGACATGTATCAGGCGGTGGCCAGTTGGATCGGGCGGATGGACATCGCGGTGTTCGCGGCGGCGGTGGCGGACTTCACGCCGGTGGAGGTGTTTTCCCAGAAGATCAAGAAGAGCTCCGAACGGATGACTCTGGAGCTGGTGCGGACGAAGGACATCCTCGGATCGGCCCGCACGGTGTTCGGTTTTCTGGGCTATCTGGTCGGCTTCGCGGCGGAGACGGAGAATCTTGAGGAAAACGCCCGGGGCAAGCTGCGGGCGAAGGGCTGTGATCTGGTGGTGGCCAACGATGTTTCGAAGGCGGGACTTGGATTTGATTCGGAGCGCAACGAGGTGATTCTGGTGTTCCCGGACCGGGTCGAGCCACTGCCGGCGGCGGAAAAGGTGCTGCTGGCGGATCGGATCGCCGAGATCGTTCTGGAGCAGGTCGCCGCACGTTGAAGCGATTGCGGATTGCGAATTTCAAAAGTCAGGGAAAGATCCGGGCGCGCCCCGGAAATCGGGGTGAATCCCACCCGCCGCCTTTTTCCGACGATGACTGATCTCGAACTCGCCACCCATGCCGCCCTCGAGGCGGGCAAGCTGCTCCGTCAACATTTCGGCCGGGAGGCCGTGGTGGATGAGGCGACGCATCACGACATCAAGTTGGCGCTGGACAAGCAGTCGCAGGATCTGATCACCGGGCTG
>JAIXVN010000336.1 GCA_027483005.1 Verrucomicrobiaceae bacterium | reverse complement strand
ACGGATCGTCGCGACGGCATTGCGATGCTGCGTGAGGCCCATGGCCCAACAAGTGATCAGGCGACGCTCGCCCCGGGCCATCGTCGCGGCGACTTCCTCGATCTGATCGCGTGGGATGCTGGAGCCCTCCTCGATCTCCTGCCAGGCTGTTTCCTCCAACAAACGACGATAACTCTCGTAGTCACTTCCATGCTCGCCGATGAAGGCGTCGTCCACGGCCCCCAGCGCCACGAGGGCCTTGGCGATTCCGCGAAACAAGGCCAAGTCGCCGTTCACGCGGACCTGCAGGTAGGTCGAGGCCAGCGGAGTTGAAATGCCAAGCAGCCCACCGATCTGCTGAGGATGCGCGAAGCCAGTCAGGCCTGCTTCCTTGAGCGGATTGATCGCGATGAGCTGCGCGCCCTTGCCCACCGCCTCGGCCAATGTGCTGAGCATTCTGGGATGGTTCGTGCCGGGGTTCTGGCCGACACAGAGGATGGTTTCCGCTTCCAGGAAATCGTCGAGGGTGACCGTGCCCTTGCCGACGCCGATGGAGGCCTTCAAGGCCGCGCCGCTGGACTCGTGGCACATGTTCGAGCAGTCTGGCAGGTTGTTGGTGCCAAACGCGCGGACGAAGAGCTGATAGAGAAAGGCTGCCTCGTTCGATGCGCGACCCGAGGTGTAGAACTCCGCCTCATCGGGACTGGCGAGCGCTTTCAACTCCCCGGCCACGATCGCGAAGGCCTCGTCCCAACTGACCGGCTCGTAATGCGTCGCGCCTTCCCTCAGCAGCATCGGCTCGGCGAGCCGCCCCTGAAGATCATGCCAGGCATCGCTGCGGGAAAGCAGGTCCTCGATCGAATGGGCGGCGAAAAATTCCCGGCCGATCGTCCGCTTCATCGCCTCCGAGGCCACCGCTTTCGCGCCGTTCTCACAGAACTCGGCCGCCGAGCGATCGCCATCAGGATCCGGCCACGCGCAGCTCGGGCAATCGAAACCGCCCGCCTGATTCAGTTTGAGCAGCGCTTTCGAGCCACGGATCACGCCGGCTTTTGAGAACACTTGCTGCAAGGCCGAAACCACCGCCGGAGCCCCGACCGCCCACGTTTTCGGGTCGGACTGGTGGAGGTCCTCCGTCTCAATCGGCGGGCGTGCAGTGGGTTTCATGGCGACAGCCTAGGGCATCGCTCGAATTTCCGCCAGAAGAGGATGCAACTGACCGACCGTCCGTGCTCAGAGGCTGTCTAAAACAGGGAGGCCTCACGGAAAATTCAGGGCGTGGAATCGCAGATGGACGTGATATTTGAAGATGGGTGGCATGCTTCGGTTCGTATGGTTTCAGGCTCCTGACCTGAGGTTATCCGCGTCCATTCGACGAAGGGCTGAATTGGCCAGGTCGTCCATGTCCGCTGCGCTCCCATTGCGGTTCTACTTTCCGCATGTTTCGTCCAAGCATCGCGTTTTCAGACAATCCCTTAGCGGGGTTTCTTCAGGATGGCCTCCGCGATCCGCCTGGCGACGGGCAGCTTGTCGGGTGGATGCACGTCGGGGCTGTCCCAGCCGAGGTCCTGAGTGACCACGAGGTGGGTGTCTGGCAGGGCTTTCACCGCCCGGGCCTGGACTTCGCGATACTCGGGCCAGAACTTGCGGAGCGGATCGCTGCCGCCGATCCTTGGGAGCTGGACGAGGAAAAACGGCAGGCTTTTCTGATGAAGGGCGGTGCGCCAGCCGGTGACGAGGTCGCGGATCAGTTGCTCGTTCCAGGCGTCGTCGTGGATCTCGGCGTTGGTTTCGCCCTGATACCAGATCACGCCGGTAAAGGGAAAACCGGAGAACGGTCGCACGCCGGATTCGAACAGGAAGCCGGGCTTGAAGGGGTGGTTCGCATTGAGGTTGCTGCCGAGGTTCTGCTTCGCACGACCCCGCGCCCAGGCGCTGACGCGCTCCGAATCGAGCCACTTTTCCGAAAGCAGGGGCTGGTAGTCGGGTCGTGCTTTCAGGGTCTCGACCGGCAGCCAGGCTTCCGTCGCCGATCCGCCGATGGCATTTTCAATGAGCCCGATCGGCACGCCACGCGCGGTCTGGAGCAGCTTTCCGGTGTGGTAGGCGACCGCGGAGAAGGCACCTGCCGTGGCGGGTGTGCAGGGCTGCCAGCCTCCCTTGAAATGGTCCTTCACATTAAATCTCGCGAGCTTGGCCGCATCGTAGGCGCGGGCATCGGTCGGAGCGCCACTGAGGTTCAGCAGGCGGAGGTTCGGGATGTGGGCGGACTTGATTTCATCCGCGCCGCCGGTCGATCGCGAGAGAGGGAAGTCCATGTTCGACTGCCCGGAGCAGAGCCAGACCTCGCCGAAGAGGAGGTCGTCGCAGAGCACGCGCTTTCCCTCCGAAGTGACTTCAATCGCGAACGGTGCCGTGGAGGCGGGAGTGGCGGGCAGCAGGATCCGCCAGGTTCCATTTGCATCCGTCTGTGTCTGGAGCTCCCGGCCTTGCAAGCGGACCACGACCGGCTTTCCCGGATCCGCGGTGCCATGCAGCGGCACCACGCGGTCCATCGGCAGCACCATGTGGGAGCCGAAGGGCGGGGAAAGCTGTAGCTCTCCGGCCAGCAGGGGACTGGTCCAGATAAGACAAAGCATCCATGAGCGCATGGGCGATCTTTCCCCAAGATCGCATGACTGTCGATCATGGGGAAACTGGTTGGTCAAACCTACCAATTGAGCTGGCTTTGATTGTGGGCGGTCATCCAACAGAAAGCGTCGTGACGAAGCAAACGCCGTTGCAGGCATTTTCACCATGAAGCCCCGTCTCACTCGATTCCTGTTTTCTGGATTTGCTGTCTTCTCGATCGTGATGGCCCCGGCCACGGTAGAGGCGCTGACCTTCACGCGAAACAACACCGGCACGAATCTCAGCGCCCTCGGATCGTGGTCAGGTGGCCCTCCGGGCTCCACGGATACCGCTCTTTTCAACAGCACCAGCGCCCTGACGGCCGCGAGCAATCTGGTGGATACCTCGCTTTCCTGGAACGCACTTCAGGTGACCAACATCACCGGCGTCCTCTCCATTGGCAACGGCTCGGCCACCACGCTTTCGATCGGCTCCGGTGGGATCGACATGAGCGCCGCCGCGCAGAACGTCTATCTCAACAACAACCTCTCCCTCAGCGGTGCCCAGACCTGGACGGTGGCGGGTGGACGGGTGCTCGGGGTTGCGACGACTTCCGCCGAAACGACCTATCGCAGCCTCACGGGGTCCGGCAGCATCAATCTCGTGCAGAGCGGCACCGGCACAGCGACCGTCAAGGTGCTCACCAGCGGCACGAACACCTACACGGGAAACTGGACGGTTGGCAGCAACGTCGAGCTCCAGTTCATCCGCAACGGCCTCAACGGCCTTGGGTCCGGCACCGTCACCCTGAGCAACGGCTCGGTCCTCGCGCAGACCCAGGGAAACTGGCAGCTCAGCAACAACATCACCCTCGGCGCGTCCTCAAGCGACACCGTCACGATCGGCAACCGCTCCAACAGCACCACGCAGCGGCGTCTCAAGCTCGACGGCGTGCTGAGTGGCAGCGGCAACGTGGTGTTCAACAACTACACCACCAACGCGATGACCTCGGTCACCAGCGCTGGCTTCGCCTTGACCAACACCAACACCTTCACCGGGTCGATGACGATCAACTCGGGTGCGTTTGTCCGTCTTGGAGGCACCAGCGGCAACGACACGAACAGCTGGAATGCCGGCACCACCGGTTCCATCGTCTCGACGGTCTCGATCATCAACAATGGCGGCTTCATCCTTTCCCGGAGCAACGCCCACACGGTGAACAACGTGATCTCCGGCACGGGCGTCGTCTATCTCGGCGGCGGCGCCGGCACCGCGCTCGGCAGCGCCAGTGCGCAGGATGTCACCCTTGGAGGAAACAACACCTACTCCGGCGGCACTGATCTGACGACCGGCATTCTGCGCGTGAACCACAGCAACGCGCTGGGAACCGGAACGGTTACCTTCACCGGTAGTTCCACCCTCGCCACGGCCAGCAGCGCGATTGCGCGGACGATTTCCAATGCCGTCACGGTCAACACCGGAGTCACCGCCAGCCTCGACTCCGGCCATGCCTCGCTGACCCTCGCCGGAAACATCGGCGGAGCGGGCAACCTCTCCACCACCAGCATTGGCACGACGATTCTCACCGGAACGAACGGCTACACCGGCACGACCACCATCATGAGCGGCTCAGGACTGCAGATCGGAACCGGAACGGGGGGCGGCACCACCGGCACCCTCGGGGCCGGTGCGGTCACCAACAACGGTGCGCTGGCCTTCAACCGCAGCAACGCCCTGAATGTGAGCATGGCGATTGGCGGCACTGGAACGGTCAGCCAGAACGGCGGCGGCACCACCACCCTCAGCGGGATCAGCAACTACACCGGTAGTACTTCGGTCTCCGCTGGCACGCTCCTGGTCACCGGCACCCTCGGAAACACCGCGACTTCCGTCACTGGCGGCACGCTCGGTGGGGATGGAATCGTGGGTGGAGCAGTCACGATCGGGATCAACGGGACCCTCAGTACCGGAGCCACCACGGCGGCTTCCTCGATCGGCATGCTGAGGCTCGGTGGCCTTACGATGAACGGACTTTGGCAGGTGGGCGCGACTGGAAACGGCATCAACGACCGCGTCGATCTCGGCAGCGGGTCGCTGAACGTCTCAGGTGGCACGATCGCCTTCAGCACCAGCGGCTACACGGTTGCCTTCAACGACAGTTTCGATCTCGCGACCTTCGGCGGCACGGCCAGTGGCACGCCGGTCTTTGATTTCAGCGGGGCCAGCACCCAGGCCTATGGCATGTGGGATACTTCAGCCTTCGCCTCCACCGGTGTGATCACCTACGTTCCGGAAACGCGTGCGGCCATCTTGGGATCGATTGGCTTGATGTGCCTCTTGCGTCGCCGCCGCCTCTGAGGGAGCCTTTCCTCATGGAAACCAACGAGGCCCTGATCCTCTGGAACTATCACCAGGTTCATCACGAGCCTGTCTCCTCCGATCTGATCTTCGTCCTCGGCAGCAACGACCTGCGTGTCGCCGATCGCGCGGCGGTATTGTTCCATCAGGGACTCGCCCCGATGATCCTGTTTTCCGGTGGCACCGGTCGTCTGACCGAGGGATGGACGGAAACCGAGGCGGAGCAGTTCGCCGCGCGGGCCCGCGAGCTCGGGGTGCCTGCGGAGGCCATCCTGATCGAGAACCGCTCGACCAACACCGGCGAAAACATCCGCTTCAGCCGTGAGCTTCTGTTAGAGAGAGGACTCCATCCGAAGAACATCCTCGCGGTGCAGAAGCCCTACATGGAGCGTCGCGTCCTCGCCGCGATGGAGGTGCAGTGGCCCGGGGTGTCGCTCCGCGTGACGTCGCCGCGCCTTTCGTTCACCGACTACTGCACGGAGGAAATCCCGGAGCGTCTGGTGATCGAGGCGATGGTTGGGGATTTCCAGCGCATCCTCGAGTATCCGGCGCTCGGTTTCGCGTCCGTTCAGGAAGTGCCAGCCGAGGTGATGGCGGCTTTTGAAAACCTGCGCCAACAGGGCTTCACCGGGCAGCTTCGCTGAAGCTCACGGAGCCACCACGCGCAGCCTGACGAAGCGACTTGGCTGGCCGCTGACGCCATCTCTAACAACCAGGAGGCTGGCCGTGTTTCCCTCGATCACCGCGCCTGCCGCGCTCCAGCTGGCGGGGGATAGATCGCTGGAGAACTCGACGAGGTAGTTCAGCTGCGTCGCGTTTGGATTCTTCGGAACCGACATCCGGAGAAAGGTGCTTCCGGAAAGTGTCACGCGATCGACAGTCAACGGGCTGGAGGAAAAGGAGGTCGGGCGGGTGTCGAGGGCGTATTCGATCAGGTTCGAAAATCCGTCGAGATCGGCATCCCCATTCGCGGGATTGGCTCCGGTCGCTGCGTTTCCAAACTCGGCGATCTCCCAGGTGTCGTGGAGGCCGTTGTCGTTCGAGTCGTGCGTCGCACCGCTGTAGACGAGTTCGAGGGTTTTGCCATCGGTCGAGAGCTGGACGTTCCAGACTCCGCCACCGCTGGTGAAGCCACTTGAATTGACGATGAACTTCGAGGCGCTGAAACCCGTGATGCCGCCGCTTGTCTGGATCAGTGGAAAGGTGGCGGGCGAGTTGCTGAACCGGGTGAGCGATTGCTCGTTGATGAGAAGGGTGATGGGCGACGAGGGAGAGGCTGTTAGATCCAGCGTGCTGGCCGAGATCGTGT
>JAIXVN010000528.1 GCA_027483005.1 Verrucomicrobiaceae bacterium | reverse complement strand
CGCGACGAGGTCCTTTTCAACGCCGAGACCTACACCACCCAGGCCTTCAAGATCCTCGACAAGTCGCTCACCGAGGTCGTTTACAATGGCGACTGGTTCCGCAAGATGAACTACGAGGAGGTCCTCAAGCTCAACGGTCGGGTGACCCTCCAGCAGATGCTGCAGCGCGAGGATTTCCGCAACCGCATCGATTCCGCCCAGGAGGTCCGCCTTCACGAACTCCAGTATCCGATCATGCAGGGCTGGGACTCCGTCGAGGTCCGCTCCGACGTCGAAATCGGCGGCACTGACCAGCTTTTCAACATCCTCGTCGGCCGCGATCTCCAGAAGGAGGAAGGCCAGCCGCAGCAGGTCGTCATGCTGATGCCGCTGCTCGTCGGGCTCGATGGCGTGAAGAAGATGTCGAAGTCCTACGGCAACTACGTCGGCGTCAGCGATCCGGCGCAGGAGATGTTCGGCAAGCTGATGAGCGTGTCCGATGACACGATGGACCTCTACTACACCCTTCTGTTGGGCGAGACCCGCGATCCCGATGGCCACCCGATGGAGGCCAAGAAGTCGCTCGCCGAGAAACTCACCGGCCGCTACCACGGATCGGAAGCCGGAGCCGCCGCACGAGCCGACTGGGACACGCGTTTCTCGAAGAAGGACCTCGCCTCCGCCGACCTGCCCGAGCTTCCGCTTTCCTCGCTGCCTGCCGAACTCACCGTCCTCTCTCTAACAGCCCACAGCTTCAAGACCGCCTTCGATCTGGAGAAGTCCAACGGCGAGCTGCGCAAGCAGTTCATCACCACCGGCTCCGTCCAGCTCAACGGCGAAAAGCTCACCGACCCCACTGCGCCTATCTCTCCGGCTGCTGGGGATGTGCTGAAGCTTTCAAAGAAGCATGCGGTGAGATTTGTGTGAGCCTCACGGACAAATCAGCTTCACCTTCGGAAAGTAGGTTCGGTAGCGGGTGGGATCACGTGTAAGAAGCACCAGGTTCTCGGCCTCAGCATGCGCCCCAATGAAGAAATCGGGCAACGGTGAAGTGCGCTGACCTCCCGCCTTCCTATACGCCTGAAATGCACGTGAAGCTGGAAATCCTGCGGAGTAGGGTAACTGTAGTCTCCGAAAATTCCCAGGCGGAATCAGATTCAAATCCAGCTCACGAGCATTGCGGTAGAGCGGAGCAAGTTCGGCGTAAATGACCGGATTGATGGCAGCCTCACGGGAGTTGATCAACGGCACTAGCTGAGCCATCGACCAGTCGAACCACTTCGCGTCTTGCGTAGCAATGTCGAGCAGCACATTGGTATCGACAAGCACCATGGTCAGTCCTCTCCCCGAGTGTTCGCCATGATTTCATCTGTCGTGAGTCCCGGCCTTGCCGAGCCTGCCGCCTTGGTCAACCATTGATCAAAAGGCGTCGCAGCCTTTGATCGGCGCTCCCGCGGCTTCATCTGGAGCACCCCTTCGGTCGCCACAAACTCCACTTCCGTTCCAGGCTCCAACCCGAAACGCTCGCGCAATGCGATCGGGATGGTGACCTGACCTTTCACCGTGACCTTCATGGCAGAGTATTACCACCTTGGGTATTACCGGTCAACTGAAGCCCTCATTCGATTTCCCCATTGGCGTCCCGCCTCCGATCTCTGATACTCCCTGCATGTCCGTTCCCACGCTCTACATCAAGCCCGGCTGTCCCTGGTGCGACGAGGTTGTCGATTACCTCGAAAAGAAGAAGATCTCCTACAAGGCCCAGGTCGTTTCCGGAAATCCGGAGGCGATGAAGGAAATGGTCGCCCTGTCCGGCCAGACCAAGGCCCCGACGATGGACTGGGACGGCGAGGTGCTCGCGGACTTCGGTGTCGATGAGCTGATCCCCTTCCTCAAGGAGCGGAATGTGATTTGAGGGGGATAGGACCTGTGTGACGCAGACGTCCTACAGGTCCCGATGTGCCAGGCAGGGAATTCTCACGGCCTGGTCTTCTCCGCCTTGCGGATGGCGGCCAGCTCCTTGGAAAGGCGGGCGACAACTTCTGGATTGGCTGCGGAGACATCGGTGGTTTCCGCGAGGTCCTGGGTGAGGTTGAAAAGCGCGGGCTTGGCGGCCTTGCCTTCTCCCTTCCCGGTCTCGATGAATTTCCACCCGCCTTCGCGGATGGCCAGTCGTCCGCCGCCGAACTGGCTGTGTTCGATCAGTTGGCTGCGGCCGGTTTTCGACTCGCCGAGCAGGGCGGGCAGGATGTTGAAACTGTCGGGCACATCCTTTTCTCCGAGCTTCACTCCGGTCATGGCAGCGAACGAGGCGGCGAAATCCACCTGGCTGATCATCGCGTCGCTGCTGCCGGGCTTCACCTTGCCAGTCCAGCGCACGAGGGTGGGCACACGGGTGCCGCCTTCGAAGAGCGAGTATTTCCCGCCGCGATAAGGACCGGCGGGCTTGTGATCGCCGAGCTTCTCAACGGCCTCGTCCTTGTAGCCATCATCGAGCACCGGGCCGTTGTCGCTGCTGAGGATGACGAGGGTGTTTTCGGAAAGTCCGAGGCGGTCGAGGGTTTCCATGACCTGGCCGACCTGCCAGTCGAACTGCACGATCGAGTCGCCGCGCGGTCCCATGGTGCTCTTGCCCTTGAACATCGGGTTCGCCACGCGGGGGACGTGGATGTCGTGGGTGGCGAAGTACAGGAAGAAGGGCTTTTCCTTGTTCCGCTCGATGAAGCCGGTGGCTTCCTTGGTGAAGTCCGCCGCCAGGGTCTCGTCGTTCCAGCGGGCCTTGGTGCCACCTTTCATGAAGCCGATGCGGCCGATGCCGTTGACGACCGCCATGTTGTGGCCTTGCGACCAATCCATCTTCAGTGTCCCGCGGTCCTTTTTCCCATCCGGTTCTCCGGGAAACTGCAGCTTGTAGCTGACCTGGATCGGGTCCGAGGGATCGAGGTTCACCACCTGATGATTGCGGATGAAGACCGTGGGGACGCGGTCACCGGTGGCGGCCATGATGAAGGATTCGTCGAAGCCGATGTCGTTCGGGCTG
>JAIXVN010000242.1 GCA_027483005.1 Verrucomicrobiaceae bacterium | reverse complement strand
GGGTCGGTGACGTTGTCCGGCTTCGAAGGGACTTTGGCAAGCACGACCCGGAATCCGTAGATGTTGTCACTGCGGTTCGGCGGCACGGCATTGCGGGCGCCGGTGTAGAGGTTGTCGGGCTGGAAGCTGTTCCATCCGCCGCCGCGAAGGACGCCGTAGGAGGTATGGCCGGGAACGGGCTTCGAGTAGTCGTCGTCCACCCATTCGTGGACATTGCCGCACATGTCGAAAATGCCGGCCGCATTGGCGGCGAAAGAGCCGACGGGTGCCGTGGTCTCGAAACGGTCGTCGTAGTTCTCGATCGTGCGATTCGCGGGAACTCCGGGAGCCTGGGCGGCGGAGCTGTCGGCCAGGTTCGCGTAGTTCGGCGGCGGCGGCCAGTTCGGCCCCCATTGGAACAAAAGCGGCTTGTGGATGTCGCGCCAGCCGGGGGTCTGTCCGGCCAGTTCCGCGATTCCGGCGATGCGGCTCCATTCGAGATCGGTGGGAAGTCGGTAGGTGTGCGCCACCGAGATCCGCTCCTGCGTCCGTTCGCGTTTGGTCAGCCAGTCACAGAAGGCCCGGGCGTTGTCGCGGGTGACATAGACCACCGGATGATCCTTGGTTTGCTCGAAGTCGGTCTTGCGCAAGGGTTTTGCGCCGCTGTTCCTGTCGGCCACGAAGGCCTCGTAGTCCCTGACACGGGTTTCCCAAATCGAGACCATCAGTTCGCCCTCGCTGCCGTACGGGACGAACTTCATGTCGAGCCCGTTCTTCCATGGCTTGTCGAAACGCACGCCCTGGTTCTCCTGAAGAGGCTTGTCGAGCGTGATGAGATCGCCCGGTTTCATCTCCAGATTCAGCGTGAGCGGCTTGTAGCCATCGAGCACGATGGTCAGCGTGACCGGCCCGGGCTTCACCTTCTGGATTTCAAGAGACTGCGTGGTGTCGCCAACCGGTGGACCGTTGTTCAGATAAACCGCCGCTCCGGGGGGCGTGGTGCTCAGCATGATCCGGCCATAGGGAATCAGGCGGACCAGGATGCGGAACGGCCGCAGCCCCTCATTGCGGGCGCGTTCGCTGATCGCCGGATCATTGAAGCCCTCGTCAAAGCGGGCCAGCATTTCATGATCCGCCGTCAGGTAACCCTCCTTGATGGCCGCATCGCGCAGCCAGGTGCAATAGGCATCCGCCTCGCCCTTGGAGGCCAGCACACTGGGTTGCGGCTTGCCATTCTGGGAAATGGGAAAGAACTCGACCGCCTCGATCTTGCGTTTGGTGGCGTTCACGAACCGTCGCCACGATCCTTCCGACACCAGCAAGGACCCGACGTGCTCGTCGCCCGATGGCTGATAGCTGAAGCCCTGGTGATCCTCCCACGCCACCCCGATCTCCGGCGGGGAGAAAATCTCCAGCTCCTTGCCGAGCGGCAGCGGTTCGTTCACGGCGCTTTGGGGAATCTTGCCCCTGACGGTCATCGGCCGATAGCCGGGCTTCCGGATGAGATATTCCACCTCCGAGCCGACCGGGGCCTTCAAGGTCAGCGGCGTCACACCGAGCCAGACCTCATCCTTGCCGATCACCTCGGCCCCCTCCGGATAGCTGACCACCCGGATCTGTCCGGGCCTTTCGACGACCTCTGGCACGTTCACCACCGGATCGGGCGGAGAAAACCACTCCATCACCGGGCTGTCCTTGATCGCCTCCCAGCCACCGACAGCCGCGAAGGTTCCAAGCACGATCGTCGTCAACCACGCGGCGAGCCCGGTGCGACGGCGGCGTTTTCCCCGCTGAAGCCGACGCAGTGCATCCGCCAACTCGGCTGCCGTGGTGATGCGGCGGCGTGAGATTTGAGGATCGCAGACATCGCAGATGATGCGGTTCAGTTCCAACCAGCGCTTCTTTTCCTCGGCCGGCGGGGACTCATCCGGGAGCTCAGGGAAATCGAGCCGATCCTTTCCCGTGGCGATCTCGTAAAGCACCTTGCCGAGGCTGTAGATGTCCGCCTGCGCGGAACCGGGGCCTTCGGGCGGGACAAAGCCCTCGGTGCCCACAAAGGTGCGCTGCCCACGCGCCGCGACGAGCCCGATGTCCGCGAGCTTGGCCTTGCCATTGACGAAGATGACGTTGGCCGGCTTGACGTCGCGGTGCGCCAGTCCGAGCTCGTGGAGATGATCGAGCGCCTCTGCGAGACGCAGCCCGACGTCGATGCATAGAGCGGTGTCGAGACGCGTCCCGGCGGCCAGTTTCGTATCCGCCCGCAGCGTGCGGGGCTCGTATTCGATGGCATTGATCTCGGCACCGGTGCGGACGTCGTCGCCCAGTTCCATCACGTAGTAATAGAACGACGTTCCATCCGGACTGCGGCCGACATGGAGGATGTTCACCAGACCCGGATGGGTTCGTGAAATCGGCTCGAACTTCAGGATCCCCTCGAACTCCCGCTCGAAGCCACGGGCGTCATCGAAATCCTCCCGCCACACGACCTTGACCGCCCGCAGCGCCCCGGTGACGCCACGGGCCAGCCACACCTCTCCGTAGGCCCCCCCGCCGATTTTCCGCAGGACCTCGTGGTCGGGAACAACCGGATCGGGACGTTTCTTACTCGGCATCTTCCTCGAGTCGGGCTAGTTCCTTCTTCAACACCGTGCCCACCCGGTGCTTGGCGAGATAGACCTGGGCCATGCTGACGTTGAGATGCTCCTGCACCTTCGTCGCATCCCATTGCTTGATCACATAGTAGTGGAAAATCTGATACTGTTTCGGCGAGACCTGGGCCTTCACGCGGGCCAGTGCGGCATCGGCGACGTTCTTCTTCCATTCGACATCCCAAAGCCGCCCCAACAGGTCGCCCTTCGGGTCCTCGAAACGATCGATCACCGCCGTCTTGCGATCGTCATCCCACTCGCCGCCGGCCATGGCCGTGTCCTTTTTCCGCTTCCGGAACTGGTCGTTGATGCGCCAGCGGGTCATGTTCATCAGCCAGGTCTTGAACGAGCCCTGCTCGGGATCATAGAGCTTCTTCTTGCTCTGCTTGGCGATGGAAAGAATGGTCTCCTGGACGCAGTCGAAGGCCTCATCGGACCGCAGCCCGGACTTGATCGCGACCGAATAAATCAGCCGCCAGTAGGTCTGGTAGAAGTCGTCCCAGGTGCGTTGATCCTCCCAATTGTCCAGGCGGGCGATCAGACTCTTGCGGGTCTTCGCATACACCTCCGCGATCCCGGCATCGCGTTCCTTGTCCTCGTCTTCGTCAGCCATCTGGCACCCCTTAACACACAGCGTTGGAAATGTCTTTCACCGATTCCGGGCCACCTCGCGGGGCCAGAAGGCGAATCCGCACCACATTAAGGAAATGCGGACCATCGATGCAATCGAACTTTCTGCGAGGTTGATTCCAATTCCCACACCCGACAGGGCTGTTTCGGTTCCAGGTTTCCACTCACCCCCGCATTCCCGGTAATCCCCGCCTGGAAGGTGCCCACGGCGGGCCGATAAGTCCCAGCCCGCCAGCCGAAATCCAGCCCGCCCGAGGCGGTGGAGGGGATCCGACTTGGACCTCGGGAATTTCGCTGGAAACGTCTGCTCCGCTCACCGATCCCCGCCCACCCGGCACTGTTCATGGCCACAGATCAGGATTTGCTTGCCCCTCAACGACTTCGCCAGTACCTAGGCCGCGCATGGGATTTGACACACTTGGGCTTTCGAAAGCCGTCTTGGAAGCCATCGAGGAGTCCGGATACACCACCCCCACCCCGATCCAGGCTCAGGCCATACCCCTGATCCTGGAAGGTCGCGACGTGATCGGGGCCTCGCAGACCGGCACCGGCAAGACCGCCGCCTTCGCCCTGCCCTCGCTCAGCAAGCTGACACCGATGGGCAAGCCGCAGATCCTGGTGCTGGAGCCCACCCGCGAACTGGCCCACCAGGTGGCCGAGCAGTTCATCAAGTACGGCAAGCACACCGGCCTCAAGGTCGCCCTCCTCTATGGCG
>JAIXVN010000621.1 GCA_027483005.1 Verrucomicrobiaceae bacterium | reverse complement strand
TTGCCGCGCCCACATGGTCGACAACCTGTCAGTCCCGAGCCCTGAAACCGAGATCCCGGAGGAGATTTCCGGCCTTCGCATGACGCGCCAGCGCCGCGAGGTGTACCGGATTCTTTTGCAGGATCGCGATCACCCGACGGCCAATGACGTCTTTCTCCGCGTCAAGGATGCATTGCCAAGCATCTCGCTGGCAACGGTTTACAACTGCCTGGAAGCCCTGGTGCAGCACGGCATCGTCCGCCAGGTGAACTTCGAACGCGAGTCCTCGCGCTTCTGCCCGAACGTCGCCGAACACGGCCATTTCCACGACCGCAGCACCGGCGTCATCCACGACGTCACCTTCAAGCCCGGCGTCAACCTCTCCGATTTCCTCGATCTCCCCGCAGGAGCCGTCGTCACCGACATCGAACTCACCCTCCGCGGCCAGCTTTCTTCCCATTAGTCATTCGGACTTAGTCATTAGTCATTTCTTCAACATGAGCCTCCTCATCACCGACCTCCACGCCACCCTCGAAAACGGCACCGAAATCCTCAAGGGCGTCACCCTTGAAATTCCGGCCGGCGAAGTCCATGCGATCATGGGCCCGAACGGTTCCGGCAAGTCCACCCTTTCGAAGGTCATCGCCGGCCACGAAGGCTACGTCGTCACCGGCGGCAGTGTCACCCTCGACGGCGAGGACATCTTTGAAATGTCGATCGACGAGCGCTCGCGGGCCGGCATTTTCCTGGCCTTCCAGTACCCGTCCGAAGTCCCCGGCGTCTCCAACGCCAACTTCATCCGCGCCGCCCTTCAGTCGCGTCTGCCGAAGGGTGAGGAACTCGATGCCGTGGCCTACTACAAGCAGCTCTACGCCCAGATGGACCTGCTTGAAATGGACCGCAAGTTCACCGCCCGCTCGGTCAACGAAGGCTTCTCCGGTGGCGAGAAAAAGCGCAACGAGATCCTCCAGATGCTCATGCTCCAGCCGAAGTATGGCATCCTCGATGAGACCGACTCCGGCCTCGACATCGACGCGCTGAAAATCGTCGCCAAGGGCGTCAATGCCATGCGTTCCCCCGATCGCGGCTTCCTCCTCATCACCCACTACCAGCGCCTGCTCGACTACATCAAGCCGGACTATGTCCACGTGATGGCCGAAGGCCGCATCGTCCGCTCCGGCGGCCCCGAGCTCGCCCTCGAACTCGAAAAGGACGGCTACGAATTCCTCAAGGAAGACGCCCTAGCCCCAGCCTAATCTGTCTCCAGTTTAGTCATTAGGATTTAGTCATTAGTCATTTCTCCCACCATGTCCTACGAAGCTACCAGCGCGATCGACGCAGAAACCCGCGAAGCGATCGACATCGACCGCAGCAAGGGCGATTTCCATTTCCCGGAGCGCCACAAGTTCGATGCCGGACGCGGGCTCAACGAGAAGACGATCGACTACATCTGCGACGTGAAGAACGACCCGCAGTGGGTCCGTGAATTCCGCCACAAGGCCCTGCAGGTCTTCCGCGACAAGCCGATGCCGACCAACTGGGCCACCAAGGACCTGGAGAACATCGATTTCGACATCATCCGCTACTACCTCTCCGACGGTGAAAAGCCGAAGCGCTCGTGGGACGACGTGCCGCCGGACGTGCTTGAAACCTTCGAGCGGCTCGGGATTCCCCAGCAGGAACGCGCCTTCCTTGCCGGCGTCGAGGCCCAGTTCGACTCCGAGGCTGCCTACTCGAACATGAAGGAGGAGCTCACCAAGCTCGGCGTCATTTTCGTCAACTCCACCGAAGGCCTCAAGGAGCATGAGGAGATCTTCCGCCCCTGGTTCGGCAAGGTCATCCCGACCGCAGACAACAAGTTCTCCGCCCTCAACAGCGCGGTGTTCTCCGGCGGCTCTTTCATCTACATCCCGAAGGGCGTGAAGCTGAAGCAACCGCTGCAGGCCTACTTCCGCATCAACTCCGAAAACTTCGGCCAGTTCGAGCGCACGCTGATCATCGCCGACGAAGGCTCCGAGGTGATGTACATGGAAGGCTGCACCGCCCCGAAATTCGAAACCGCCACGCTGCACTCCGCCGTCGTCGAACTGGTCGCGCTGAAGGGCGCGAAGATCCAGTACGTGACCGTGCAGAACTGGTCGTCGAACGTCTTCAACCTCGTCACCAAGCGCGGCCTCGCGATGGAGGACGCCGAAGTCCGCTGGATCGACTGCAACATCGGCTCGCGCCTGACGATGAAGTATCCCGGCGTCATCATGAAGGGCGAGCGCGCCCGTGGTGAGGTCATTTCGATCGCTCTCGCCAACAGCGGCCAGCACCAGGACACCGGCGCGAAGATGATTCACGCCGCCAACAACACGACCTCGAACGTCGTGTCGAAGTCGATCTCCGTCGGCGAAGGCCGCTCGACCTATCGCGGCCAGGTCCACATCCCGAAGCACCTCAAGGGCTGCAAGAACAACACCGAGTGCGACGCCCTGCTGATCAACACCCGCAGCCGCACCGACACCTACCCGGCCATCACCGTCCGCGGCAACCAGCACGCCACCCAGCACGAGGCCAGCGTCTCGCAGGTCTCCGAGGACATGCTGTTCTACATGCAGCAGCGCGGCCTCAGCGAAGGCCAGGCGATGTCGCTCGCGGTCAATGGTTTCATCAACGACCTCGTCCGCGAATTCCCGATGGAATACTCCGTCGAACTCAAGCGCCTGATCGACCTGGAGATGGAAGGCAGCGTCGGCTGAACCCTCCTTAACCAAGCTTTGCCATGAACCCTCCCTCTCGCTCCGATTGGAAAATCCGCACCTTCGATTCCTTCGAAGAAGCGGAGGCTTCCGAGCGTCGTGAGCGGGCGGAAATGACCGGAGAACAACGGCTGCGCATCACCGAATCCCTCAGAGCAATCCACTATGGCTATGCA
>JAIXVN010000594.1 GCA_027483005.1 Verrucomicrobiaceae bacterium | reverse complement strand
GTGCGCCGTCCGGACAGGACGACCTCGATGTGGTGCAGGTAGTCCGCCTGTTGTTTTCCATCAGAGCCCCATTCGGGCCCGGCGTCGGCGAAGTACATTCCAACAAGATGGATTCTGAATTTCTCGGCCAACCGCGATTCGTGTTCCTCTGCGCTGCTGCAGAGGGTTCGCATGCCCGCATGGGCGCGGGCGTCAGTGGTGTCTACGAGTTTCATCAGACTGCTGGGGATGACTTCGCATGTGTTGACAAAATGCAAGAAGTTCCGCTCGGTCGGCTTGCCGTGCCCGCCTTGCCCCCAGAGAAGAATCCCTGGGTTGGTGGTGGCATCTCGGCCTTTTTGAATCGAAACTCCGAGCGGGTCGGCCGATTGTGATCGTAAGAGGATAAAATTCAGTTTTCGAATGCCGCAGATGTCCTGCTTGGGAGTCGTCTGGGTCTGGATTGATGGAAATGGGTCAAAATTGTCGGAAAAGTGCAATAGTTTTACGGATTTATCCATGGATGACTTTATCGGCCGGAGTCATGTTGGGCTACCTCAATGCCCGTTTGATCCGGGTCCTCAAATCGATCCATCGGTCTGAGCCCGGAAACCCAAATCACGAGGCATTGGTTCAAACCCATCATCATGAAACCCATCCTGAGAAATCGTGCCATCGCCGGACTTCCGGCCGTCCTTTTCATCACCCACGCCCTCCACGCGGAGGATCTCACCTTCAGCGGCAGCGGTACGGTGCGCTTGTTGGCTTCCGATTGGGCGGATTACCTCGGAGGATCCGCAACCTTCAATGCAGGGGTCAACGAAGGCGGGCGTCTCTTCTGGCGTGGAGTCGGGGGTGATGGCCAGTACATGCATTTCAATCTATCGCGCCTCGCAGGCCTGACGGTCCTGTCGCCCGCTTCGGTCACGCTGCAGAACACCAACGACACCTGGGGCGGGGGAGTTTCAGAATCATTCATTGCCACGGCGAACAGTGGGTGGACGGCCTCGTATGGGGCGGCTGTTCCCGGGGCGACGGCCGTGGGGGATGCCACGAATGCGACGGGCAGCTATCCATCCAACACTTCGGTCTCCTGGTCCATCGGCAGCGTCGGTTTCCAGAGCCTCGTCGACAACGCAGCCTCCTTTCAGGGGCTTGCGGTCATCGGCGGCTCCGGCTCCCAGATGCATTTCAACGTGCCGTTGAACCCGTATCTGGATGTTGCGACCAGTGGGGCGATGTCCGGCGTGGTCACCGTGTCTGGCGGCGCTGCCTGGAACTCTTCGAGTTATTCCTTCGTCAACGGAGTGCTTTCAATCAATGATGCGGTGGCCGGAGGGGATTCGGGTGCCGGAGCAGTCACCGTCAACTCCCTCGGCACGGTGTTTGTGAACGGAAACGGAGGAGACAACCGCTACTGGGCGATTGATTCGAACACCCTCAACACCGGAGGAGTGCTGGTTCTCCAGGGGCATTCCCATCTCCACAACCTGACCCTCTCCGGCGGTGAACTTGGCGGCATCCGGCCCAGCGGCACCTGGGGCGGATGGTCTTTCGATGACGCGACCACCGTCACCGGCGGCACGGTCTCGACCATCAGCGCACAGCAGGTGAATCTCGACAACGGCGGCATCGCGGTTGGTGCGGGTTCGACACTCAACTTCACCGGCTCGATCCGCAGCGGTTCGATCACCCAGTCGGGCGGAGGCTCGATCGTGGTTTCCGGCTCGAACGGATCGAATGGCGGCATCACGATCAACGGAGGCACCTTCACCGCGACCAGGTCCGCCCAGGACGACGGCATCCACACCCTTGGATATGGTCCGTTGACCGTCAACAACGGGGGGACACTCAGGACCACCAAGAACTGGACCACGAGCAGCGAGTGGAATGGAAACTCGGTCGGAACTGTCACGGTCAACCAGGGAGGAACCTGGTCCATCGAGGCCCTTGGCCAGACCATCAGGAACGGACTCAATCTCAACGGGGGAACGGTCACTTCCAGTGTCTCGAATGCCGACTGGGGAGCCCTGCATCTCAAGAGCGACGTGGCGGCGGGTGGCTCTGCGGTCTCGACCGTGTCGGCCGATACCGCCCTCAACTGGACCCGCACCTTCACAGTCGATGCCGGGAGCCAGCTGAACTATTCCGGCGTGATCCACAACCAGTATTCCACCAACGGAGGCATCAACAAGGCGGGAGCCGGAACCCTGGTATTGTCCGGGGCCAACAGCTACACTGGACAGACCGACATCACGGCCGGGACCCTGCTCGCTACGAACAGCACCGCGCTCGGGTCTGGCGGGCACAATGGAGGAACCATGAGCTGGATTCGCGATGGGGCCAGCCTCGCCCTCGAGGGAGGCATCAGCCTCGACGAGCATTTCCATGTCTGGGGCTCGGGAGTCGGTGGACTCGGGGCGGTTCGAAGCATTTCGGGCAACAACGCGCTGACCAACGCACCTGGCGGTGGGGCGGGATACTGCCTGCGCAGCGATACGACGGTCGGGGTGGATGCGGACACCCTCACGGTTTCCGGATTCTATCAGGACGGCGGCATCTATGGCCTGACGAAGATCGGCGGGGGAACCTTGAAGCTCACTCAGGTTAGCACTTACACAGGGCCGACCACGGTGAACCAGGGCAAGCTCCTGCTTGATGCCTCGGGTGGCAGCGGACGCATCCGCGGAGCGCTCTCGGTACAGGCTGCCGCAGTCGTCGAAACGACGGGTGATGGCACAGGTCTGGGCTTTATCGGCGACATCACGTCGGTCTCGCTCAATGGCGGATCCCTCACCAGCAGCGGTACGATGCACATCTGGAATATTCCAGGGGGCATCACCATGACCGGCGGCCTTTTGCAGAGCAACAATGGCACCAGCGATCCGGGTGGGGCGCAGCTTGAGTGGAACCGCACCAGTGTTTCCACCCTCGCCAGCCCGGACAGCTCGGTCATCGCGGGACGAATCCGGATGCGTGGCGACAACGGATACAGCGGCATCGTCTTCACCGTCGCGGATGGCGACGCTTCCGAAGATCTGAGAATCAGTGCCGCCATCACGGAAACATCCGCCGGCCTTGGAATCACCAAGAGTGGTTCGGGCACCATGGCACTGACGGGAGTCAACTCGTACAGTGGAGCGACCACCCTCAACCAGGGAACACTCAGCCTCGGCAACGGCACGGCGAGCAGCGGCCTGGACAACGGTGCTCCGGTGTCGGTTGCCATGGATGCGGTGCTGAACCTCAACTTCACCGGCAGCGATGAAGTCGGCAGCCTGGTGGTCGATGGCGTCGATCAAGGCAATGGAACCTTCAACGCGACCACCCATCCTGGGGTGATCACCGGATCCGGATCGCTGGTCGTGCTGGCGAACGATGGAACCTGGGTCTCTTCGGTCGATGGTAATTGGGGAACCCAGGTGAACTGGCAGGATGGCAGCGTGGCTTCCGGACAGGACAAGACCGCCACCTTTGCCGGAGCGAGCGGGACCACCGTCACGCTGGACTCGAACCGCACGGTTGGAAACCTCTCCTTCTCGTCGCTGGACTACGTCATCACCGGAGCATCACGCACCCTGACGCTTGATTCCACGGTTGGTTCGACCATCAGCGTTGCAAGCGGAACCACCTCGATCATCAGTTCCAGATTGTCCTCGCCCACCACCGTGACCAAGACCGGCGGTGGAACCTTGAAGCTCTTCGCGGGCAGCGGTGACAATTATCCGGGATCCTACAACCACAGCCTGAACGGTCTCGACATCCAGTCCGGCACGGTCGAGCTCAACAGCCAGTTCATCAGGCTGGGACCGATCAACATTGCGTCCGGAGCCACCCTGTTTGCCTCTGTTCCCTGGGCCACCGGGTCCAGCAATCCCTGGTTCAGCGGACGTTCCGCAGGTTCGATCACTGTCCAGAACGGCGGGACCTTGTCCACCAATACGATCGCGAACAGCATCGTGAACGGCCTCACCCTGCTCGGCGGCAGCGTGACGGGCACCCACCCACCCAACAACGATTGGGGACACTTCGTCATTGCCTCGACGGTGTTCGCCGATGGTGAGGCGGCCTCGACGATCTCGGCCGAGCTCGCTGTTCCAGGTTCCCAGACCTTTGATGTTTCGAGTGGAAGCTCGCTGGAGATCAGTGGGCTCATACACAATCGCTTTGCGGCCGCACCTGGAGCGGTGGTGAAGGCGGGGCCGGGCACGATGACCCTGTCCTCGTCCAACGGCTACACCGGCAACACCAGCGTACTCGCCGGAACCTTGAGCCTCGGGAATGGAACCTCGAATTCCAGCCTTGCGGATGCGGCCGATGTGCTTGTCGAAGCAGGGGCCACCCTGAACCTCAACTTCTCCGGCACCGACACGGTCGATGAACTGATCCTGGGAGGAAATGCCATGTCTCCAGGCACCTACAACGCGTCAAACTCCGGAGGATACATCACCGGAAGCGGCGCGCTGGTTGTGCAGACCGGACCACCTCCTGCCGATTCTCTCGTCGCCTGGATCGATGCGACCTGGCCGACGCTCTCTGACAAGACCGCCGCAGGGGATCCGGATCATGACGGCATCTCCAACCTTCTGGAGTATGTCCTCAAGAACGGCGATCCTTCGGTCTCGAATCCGATCGTGCTGCCGACTGTCGACGCCTCCGGGGCGAACTTCGTCTTCACCTATTACCGTCGTGCGGGTGCGACCGGCACCACCCAGACTTTCGAATACGGCACCGACCTTGATGGCTGGGCCTCAGTCGCCATTCCGGGTGGAGCGGGTGTGACGGTGACGGATCAGGGTGACGGGATCGACAAGGTCGAGATCTCTGTCGCAAAGGGCGCGAACACCAGTCTGTTCGGTCGCCTGAGAGTGGTGAAGTGAGTTGCGACCTGGCTTTCCAAGCGGGGATGTCCGGAAGGGCATCCCCGTTTGCGGTTTTCAGGCCTCGAAGAAACTCCTCAACAGTCAGCTGCCTGCGTTCTGGTTTGTCTCCGGGTGAAACTGGCGTTGTCACGGAGTCCCGTCGAGCGCTTGCTTTGGGAGGAGTTGAGCGGCCTCGGGTGTCTCGGTCTGGGGAAGCCGGACTGTGTGTTTGGGTGGCACGGTCATCACCAATTGTCCGGATCTTTCCTCCCGGCTCTTCCAGTTCCGCCGCGCGTTGGAGGGAGGCCAGTTTCTCATCCCGCTTGAGCCTGGCGGTCCTGAGATCCTGGGTTTCCAGGCTGACCCGAATCGGCTTGCCCGCGACCTTGGCATGCAGGTAGTAAACCCCGCCCCGATGCCTCACCAAGTTCTCAGCAGCCTTCATCCAACGGGATTCTTGCGGTTCCATACGCCCGCAATCGTCTTTGGAAAAAGCGCTGCTTCAGATTTGGTGGTCACCGTGGGTAAGCATTCTGCGGAAATCGGGCAATTCGGATTGTCGCAAGTATTGGAAAATCAATAAAAAGGGCCTGTAGCTCAGCGGTTAGAGCAGGGGACTCATAATCCTTTGGTCGTGGGTTCGAACCCCACCGGGCCCACTTTCATTGACGGACAGGGCCTTGGCGTCCTGCCGCTCCCGGTCCACCGGTGCCTGGGCGGCGGGCGGGGCTGGCGGCGGGCAAATCCTTTTTCAGGGCGGCGAGCTGATCAGTGAGTCGGGTGGAGATTTCCTTCTGGGTAGCGAACTCATCTTGCGATTCGGAGGGATCGGTGCCGAGGTTGAAGAGGGCATGCCCGCCGGTGTTCCATTCGATGAGCTTCCAGTCGCCGTCGATGAGGGCGATGTCACTGGTGGCGATGGCGAATGGGGGGCGCTTGTCAACGCGGCCATCATGGAGGGCGGGCCAGAGATTCACGCCATCGAGCTTCGCGGTGGTCGTGGCTCCGACGGCGGCGACGAGCGTGGGAAAGAGGTCGTGCACGGCGGTGGGCTGCAGGCTGGGCTTTCCCGCAGGAATCTGGCCGGGCCAGCGAAGGGCGCAGACGGTGTGGATGCCGCCTTCGTAGAGGGTGCCTTTTCCCGCACGAAAGGAACCGTTGCTGCCAAGTTGGCGGCTCGCGCCGTTGTCGGAGAAAAAGACGACGAGGGTGTCGTTCTGGAGCTTCTGCTGATCGAGGGCTGTTAGAATGCGACCGATCGCGGCATCCATGGCGTCGATGACGGCGGCACCCGTGGCAAGAGTCCCGAGGTTCTTGTATTTGGCGATCAGATCATCGGGGGCGCTTTGCGGGACGTGTGGAGCATTGAAGGCGACTTGAAGATAGAAGGGCCTTTTCGCATCGCGATTCGAAATCTGGCGGATGGCTTCATTGGCAAGGAGATCGGTGGAGTAGCCTTCTTCGTTGATCGCGGTGCCATCACGCTGCCAGTCGATGCTGCCGCGTTGGTCGGGGTGCTTGTAGTAGTCGATCTCAGGTCCGAGGAATCCGTAGAAGTGATCGAAGCCGAAGCTCATCGGGGTGCTGGTGCCTTTTCCGAGATGCCATTTTCCAACCAGCGAGGTGGTGTAGCCTGCGCTGCGAAGGCTGCTGGGAAGCGTGGCGAGGCTTTCGGGAAGTGTTTGCCTGGGGCCCATCACGTCGGTGACCCCGAAGCGTCTGGGCATCTGTCCGGAAAGCAGGGCGGCCCTGGTGGGGCTGCAAACGGGATGAACGTAGAAGCGCTGCAACTCGGAGCCCTCCTTGGTGAGGCGTTCGATGGAGGGGGTGGGGACCTTTCCGCCATGAAAGCCAACATCGCCCCAGCCGAGATCGTCGGCAATGAGGATGAGGATGTTCGGCTTTGAAGATGAAGCGGTGGGTTTCGGGGTATCGCGGATCGGAGGGGCCGCGGCTCCGGGTGGAGGGCCTCCCGGGCGGGTGGCACCTCCCGGAGGGGGACCGCCGGGCCCGGCGGATGGCTGGGTTGCATCGCAGACATCGACATCGCCGAGGACTGCGGTGCCGAGTGGTCCATGGAAGCCGCCGACGAGATAGGGCCAGGTGTCGGTGGCGTGGTAGTGGTAGCCGAGGCTGTCGTGATCATGGCCGTTGATCGTATCGAGGTTCTTCGGCTTGCTGCCATCGGGCTCGTATGGACCGCGGATCGGGAAGCCATCGAGCGCCCAGCCGATGACCTTGCCGGACTTGTCGTCGTTCATCACCGACGGGGCGCGATGGTAGTGATACTCGTGAGCAAAGCCGGTGTGGCCGCCATTGGGATCGAGCGGGGCGATGTTCTGATAGGCGGTGATGCGGTGGACGGGTTCCGGCGGGAAGAAGCGGATGCCGTTCGAGCTGAGGCCGACTCCGGAGCGTGGGGAAAAGCGGGCCTGCCTGAGCATCAGGGGCTGCGCGAGGGCCTTTGGGTTCTTCGGGAGGAAGATGGTGACGATCTGCTCGCTGGGCTGGAGTTCGATGATCGAGTTGGTGACCCCGTCCTTCTGGGCCTGGGAAAAGGTCCAGCCGCCGAGTTCCTGGCGGGCGACCTTGTCGAACTCCGTGCGATCCTTGGTGCGATGCACGTTGCCGTCCGCATCATACATGTTCCATCCCGCGCGGTTGAGGATCTTCAGGTATTCGATGTCCACCCGGTAGAGCTTCTTGTCGATCGCATCCTCCCAGTAGCCGCCCTTGTCGTTGATGGTCCTGGGAGCCCAGGGGCCCATGTCATGATCGGGTGGGATCGAGCGGACGACGATCTTGTAGACCTTTGACTTCGTGCCGTCACTGAGCGTGCCATCGATCTCGGTGATCGGCTTCACCAGCGCCTTTGGATTGAAAAGGGCGATGGGCGAGTGGTCGCTGTCGGTTGAGGAGGTTCCGGAAGGCGCTGGTGGTACGACGGGTGCAGTAGGTGGAGCAGGTGCGGCGGGCGCAGCCGGTGCGGCACCTGGAGGGCCTCCACCGGGAAGGACCGGCCGATATTCATCGCTCGTCAGTTTTCCGTCGCCGTTCTTGTCGAGGGACTTGAGTGCG
>JAIXVN010000369.1 GCA_027483005.1 Verrucomicrobiaceae bacterium | reverse complement strand
CCTGCCGCCGCACTGCGGACGAAGGCCTCGAGTTCGAGCTTAAGGGGCTCGCCCGGTTCCACCTCGACGGCGCCACGTTTGATCTCCATGCCTTCCCGCCAGTGGATCTGGCCGGATTGCTCCTGGTAGTCGAGCGAGAGATAGCAGTCTTCCTGAAACACCCGCAGCTTGCGCATCTTGTCCGGACTGATCCGGCTGGCAGTGACATTGGCCACGCAGCCGTTCTCGAAACGGAGACGGGCGTTGGCGATGTCTTCATTCGGCGTCAGCACGGCCACCCCGACGGCGTCGATGCTGGCGATGGGCGAACGCACGAGGTGGAGGATGATTTCCAGATCATGGATCATCAGGTCGAGCACCACCCCGATGTCGATGCTGCGGTTGGGAAAGGGGGAAAGCCGGTGAGCCTCGATGAATCTGGGGTGGGTCAGCTTTTTCTCCAGCTCACGGAGGACCGGATTGAAGCGCTCGATGTGTCCGATCTGAAGCACCTTGCCGGTGCGTGCGGAAGTCTCCACCAGCACCTGGGCATCCTCGACGGTCGGCGCGATCGGCTTTTCCATCAGCACGTGGACCCCCAGTTCCATCAACTGGCAACCGACGGTCCGGTGGGCAATGGTCGGCACGGCCACGCTCGCCACGTCGCAGAGCGCGGCCAGCTCTTCTAGACTGGAAACCGGTGTGGCACCGAATTCCGCAGCCACGGCTTCGGCCCTCGCGGCATCGGCGTCATAGACGACGGCGAGATCGACTTCAGGCAGTTGGGAATACACGCGGGCATGATTCCGCCCCATCGCCCCGGCCCCGGCCACTCCCGCTCGAATGTTCTGCATGTGGATTGCTAATGCGACAGCCCCCTGCCGGGCAAGCCCGGCGGTGACGTTATTGCCACGAAGTCACATCATCCGAATTCGCAAACGGAATCACATCGGTCTTGGTGGCTCCATTTTTGCCCTTCTTGCCATCCTTGCCGAAGGACCAGATCACGAAATCCTGCTCGCGGGGCCTGCTGTCGGTGTATTCACCCACGCCGAAGGTCCACATCAGCTTGTCATAGACCCCTTCCGCCTCATCCGAGCGAAAAGGCGGGGTATTGATGGCGATCATCATCGAGTTGCCCCACGGATCGTAGAGAATGCCGTCCGGTCCGACGCCGTTCTTCTTGTCGCCGGAAAGCGGCAGTTGAAGATACATCTCCTTCTTCGGATTCACATCCGCCACGTCGAAATTGGAGGCACCGTAGGAAAACTGCCTCGGATCACCGAGAAGCGCCGAGACGATGAAATCGTTGGTGTACATGGCATCCGGATCTCCATAGACCGTGTCCACTCCGGCATCCCGCTTCTCCTTGGGGATCGGGCCACGCTGGTAGTCCACTGAGAAAGCCTGAAGTCCTGTCGAAAGATCGCGGATCTGCGCCAGAGCCTGGACCTTCTTGCCCTTGTCGATGAACTTCGCGGCTCCGACGGCGGAAAGCACCGCCAGCACCACGATGATCACGATCACCACCAACAATTCGATCAAGGTGAAGCCTTGGCGACGGCTCCGGACATGCTTGGGTTCCATCCCGCGAGGCTAGGCAAGAGCCCGGATTTTGTCCACCCCACGAATCGGGGGATGAAAAATCGTTGCCGCTGCGAAGAAAGCGCCCGCCTCGGAGAACCAGGGCGATCCAGCCGCCGCGCTTTTTTGCCTCGCCACCGGGCAGGTTTCGCCCTACTCCGACCGCGCCCATGAGCGCTACCCAACTCGACCAACTGAAGCAGTTCACCGTCGTCGTCGCCGACACCGGCGATTTCGAATCGATGAAGGCCTACCAGCCGCGTGACGCCACGACGAATCCCTCACTGATCCTCCAGGCCGCCGCCAAGCCGGAATACAAGCCACTTGTCGAGCGCGCCATCAGTGAACTCAAGGGCGGCTCCCTCAGCGGACAGGCGCTCACCGAGGCCGTCCTCGACCGCATCCTCATCCTCTTCGGCCTGGAAATCCTCAAGATCGTCCCCGGCCGTGTTTCCACCGAGGTGGACGCCCGCCTTTCCTTTGACACCGAGGCCACCGTCGCCAAGGCCCGTCAGTTGATCGCCGCCTACGAAAGCGAAGGCATTTCCAAGGACCGCATCCTGATCAAGATCGCCTCCACCTGGGAAGGCATCAAGGCCGCTGAAATCCTCGAAAAGGAAGGCGTGCACTGCAACCTGACGCTCCTCTTCTCCTTCGCTCAGGCCGTGGCCTGCGCCGAGGCCGGAGTCCAGCTCATCTCGCCCTTCGTCGGCCGTATCCTCGATTGGTACAAGGCCTCCACCGGCAAGACCTACGAGGGCGACGAGGATCCCGGCGTCATTTCCGTGAAGTCGATCTACAGCTACTACAAGAAGTTCGGCTACAAGACCGAGGTCATGGGAGCCTCCTTCCGCAACAAGGGTGAAGTGCTGGCGCTCGCCGGCTGCGACCTCCTCACCATCAGCCCCAGCCTGCTCGCTGAACTCCAAGCTTCCACCGATCCGGTCCAGCAGCGCCTCTCGGCCTCCGATTCGGCGGCGCTGGACCTCGAAAAGGTGACCTTCGACGAAAAATCCTTCCGCTTCGCCCTCAACGAGGACGCCATGGCCACCGAAAAGACCGCCCAGGGCATCCGCGCCTTCGCGGCCGACATCGTGAAGCTGGAAAACCTCGTCAACGAGCTGATCGGCTGATCGTTCCACTCCCTCCGCTCCCCGCTCCGGTTTGCACTGGAGCGGGGTTTTTGCTTTCGGGATGCCACCTTCCCCGCTCAACTTCCAGCCAGCCATGAACCGTCGCACCTTTGCCCTGCTCCTGTCGGCCGCCCTCGGCCTCATCCCGCTCCCGGCCCAGGCCGGCGGCAAGGCTGGCGAGAAAGCCTCCCTCACCTTCCACCTCGAGACCGACGGAAATGAAAACCCGAAAATGGTCTTTCCCGAGAACGTCTCCGGACGCATCCGCCTCTTCCGCCGGATGTCCGAGGTCTCGGAAAAGGACATCGAATCCTTCAGCCCCATCCCCGCGGCCGATGGCGCCACCTACGGGCTCCTGATCAAGCTCAAGCCCGCAGGAGCCCGCCGCCTCGCCGCCGTGACCGCCACCAACCAGGACCGCTGGCTCGTCGCCCGCGTCAACGGACGCTCCGTTGATACCGTTCAGATCGACCGCCAGATCGACGATGGCAAGCTGGTCGTCTGGAAAGGCGTCACCGCCCTCGAGATCAAGATGTTCGACAAGCTCGCTCCACGCATCGGAGAAACCAAAAAACGCTGAATGATGAGGATCCTCGGACCCTGGATCGCCGCGCTTCTGCTCGCCGCTCCCCTTTCCACCGCCGCTCCCTACGAGGTCCGCCTGCCGACGGCGAACGATCTCCTCTATCGAAACCAGCCGGAGAAATTCTACATGCACGTGGATCGGACCTTCGAGGGCCAGACCACCAAGGCCTGGGAAGGCGGCTGCTTCGGCTTTTCCCGCACCCCCATCCGACTCAATGGCGAGGTCATCATGGTCAAGTTCCATGAAGGCATCGACATCTCCCCGCTCGAACGCGACAAGTCCGGCAACCCGCTCGACCCGGTCAACAGCATCGCCGATGGCAAGGTCGTCCACATCAGCCCCGTCGCCGGCCTGAGCAACTACGGCAAGTATGTCGTCGTCGAGCACCTGTGGGACAACTCCCCGATCTACTCGATCTACGCCCACCTCAGTTCCGTCCAGGTGAAGGTCGGAGATCCCGTCAAACTCGGCGACAAGCTCGGCCAGATGGGCTTCACCGGCGCAGGCATCGATCGCACCCGCTCCCATGTCCATCTCGAGATCGCCCTGATGATGTCCGACCGTTTCGACGACTGGACCAAGTCCATCAAGGGCTCAGAGAACAAGCACGGCAATTTCAACGGAATGAACTTCGCCGGCGCCGATGCCTCCAAGTGGTTCCTCGAGCGCCGCAAGAACCCCGAACTGAGATTCTCCGACTTCGTCTATGCCCAGCCCGTCCAGTTCAAGGTCACTGTTCCCGGAAAAGGCATCCTCGCCTTCGGAAAGCGCTACCCCTGGCTGCTGCGGGGCGATGAGAACCTCGCCGTCTCCTGGGAAATCTCCTTCACCGGCACCGGCCTGCCCATCGCCGTGACCGCCAGCGAACGCAGCGTCACCACGCCCATCGTCACCTACCTCCGCGGCTCCACCATTCCCCAGCGCTACCTCACCCGCGGACTGATCAATGGCGAGGGCACCACCGCCTCCCTCACTGCTTCCGGGAAACAACTCGTCGCCCTCCTTTCCGGAGATTTCCCCGCCCCGGCTCCCGCTTCCGCTCCGGCCAAAACCAAACCGAAGACCCCATCCACCGGAAACCGCTGACCCCTTTTCCACCATGACCGACCACACCCTCGCCCATCTCGAATCCCTCGGCCTCAGCCTGCCCACCGTCCCGGTCCCCATCGCCGCCTACGTCAACTGCGTCCGCACCGGCAACCTGCTCTTCCTCTCCGGCGGCCTGCCCATCGATGGCGACCGCAAGGTCAT
The DNA here is from genome assembly GCA_027483005.1 of Verrucomicrobiaceae bacterium. GTDB lineage: Bacteria > Verrucomicrobiota > Verrucomicrobiia > Verrucomicrobiales > Akkermansiaceae > Luteolibacter. Next base: position 2,226 of record JAIXVN010000369.1, on the reverse strand, counting down.
CGGCAAAATCCCCACCGACGTCTCCATCGAGGAAGGCTACGAGGCCTCCCGCATCGTCATCCTCAACCGCCTCGCTGTCGTGCGCGATGAGATCGGCTCGCTCGACCGCGTGAAGCGCATCGTCACCCTCAACGGCTTCGTCAACTCCACCGCCGACTTCTACGATCACCCCAAGGTCATCAACGGCGCTTCCGAACTCCTCATCGAAATCTTCGGTGAGCGCGGCAAGCACTCCCGCACCGCCCTCGGCGTCCCGGCCTTGCCCTTGAACGTCGCCGTCGAGATCAATCTGATCGTCGAGGTCGAGTGATCGTGGCGGCGGATTCCGTCCGCCAAGCCATCTTCATCGAAGAGGAATCAGCCGCTCTCCATCGATGATCCATGGATCCCGACTGAATCGCGGATGAAATCCGCAGCCATGTTCGGAATCTTCTCTCAATGATGCTCTGGTCCGATGCCCACAACCACCTGCACGATCCCCGCCTCGGGGACCCGGAGCCGATCATCGCCACCCTGCGGGCACAGGGCATCAGCCGCTGTGTCGTCAACGCCACCTGCGAAGACGACTGGCCGGTGATCGAGAGGCTGTTGGAGAAACATCCTGACTTCATCCTTCCGGCCTTCGGGGTCCATCCCTGGAAGGCCCATCTTGCCGCTCCGGGCTGGGACGAAAGACTTCACGCCCTGCTGGAAAAACATCCCCACGCCGCCGTCGGTGAATGCGGGGTGGACCGTTGGATCGACTCCCCCGGACTTGAGGTCCAGACGCCCCTTTTCGAAACCCAGCTCCGGATCGCGCGGGAACTCGATCGCTGCGTGGTCATCCACTGCCTCAAAGCCTGGCAAGCCCTCTTCGATTCGCTTGATCGCGTCCCACCCCCGGCACGATTCCTCCTCCACTCATTCAACGGGTCCCTCGAAACCGCGCGCCGCCTGATCCCCCTCGGCGCGTATTTCTCGTTCTCAGGCCATTTCCTCCACCCGAGGAAATCCAACCTCGTGGAAACCTTCCGCCAGCTTCCACCCGATCGCGTCCTCATCGAGACCGATGCCCCGGACATGCTTCCGCCCTCCGAGTTCATCACCCATCCGCTGCCTGACGGACTCAACCACCCGGCCAACCTCAAGCCCATCGCCAGCGCCTGCGCCGAGCGTCTCGAAATCTCCATCGAAGACCTCGCCCGCCAACAGCAGCGGAACCTCGAAGCCTGCTTCCTCACCAAGGCCTGAGAACCTGAAACTCCCAAGCTGACGGTTCACGCTCTACCCGCACGGAGAGTCCCAAGCAGGCAATCTCGATCCGGCCACAAGCCCCGCGAGCCCACGCTCTCATGAGCATGGCAACTCGCATTTCTTCACCAATCACTTCTAACCAATCACTCTTCAGTCCTTCTTCTCCTTGTAAGTCGACTGGATGTAAACCTCACGCAGCGACTTGAAGTCGATCACGCAGGGGCTCTGCGCCATGAGGTCGGCTCCCTTGTTGTTCTTCGGGAACGCGATGACTTCACGAATGCTGTCCTCGCCGGAAACCAGCATCGCGATGCGGTCGAGACCGAGCGCCAGACCACCGTGCGGCGGGGCTCCGAAGCGGAAGGCGTCGAGGATGTGGGCGAACTTTTCCTGCTGCTCTTCCGGGCCGACGCCGAGGACTTCGAACATTTTCGCCTGAAGATCCTTTTCGTGGATTCGGATCGAACCCCCACCGAGCTCGTAGCCGTTGAGGACAACGTCGTAAGCCACGGCGCGGACTTCCTCATACTTGCCGTCATCGAGCAGGGCCACGTCGTCCTTGTTCGGACGGGTGAAGGGATGGTGCACCGCCGCCCAGTGGCCGGTCTCGGTGTCGAGAGCGAGCAGCGGGAAATCCACGACCCACAGGAAGTTGTAAACCTTGCTGCCCTTGGTGAGCTCCATCATGTCGGCGATCTCCAGACGGACGCGACCGAGGATCGTGCTGACCGAGTCGCGCGAACCGGCGGCGAAGAAGACGATGTCCCCTTCCGCGAGGTCGAGCTTCGCGACGACGGCTTCCTTTTCCGAGTCGGTGAAGATCTTCCAGAGCGGGCTCTTGTATTCGCCGTTCTCGAGCTTGATGAAGGCCAGGTTCTTGACCGGAAGTCCGGCCTGCACCGCGATCTCGTTGAGGCGGTTCATCTGGCCAGTGGTGATGCCTGCGAAGCCCTTGGCATTGATCGCACGGACCACGCCGCCGCCATCGATGAT
>JAIXVN010000376.1 GCA_027483005.1 Verrucomicrobiaceae bacterium | reverse complement strand
CTCGGCATGCATGCCCTTCATCTGCCGCTGCGCCTCGGCTGGACGCCTTCCTCCCTCTTTGCCCAGTTGCAGAAGGGTTATGCCGAGCGACCCGACGGCAGGGGAGGCATGGCCACCTGCGACACCTGGGACAATGCCTTGATTCACGCCTGGTCCACGATGCACGGCGAAGAGGCAGTGCTCCGGTTGGAAATGAAACGTCTGGCCCCCGGAGCCACCAACACCTGGTTCATCGAGATACTGGGAACCGACGGTGGCGTGCGTTTCAGCACGGCGGAGCCGAAAACCCTCTGGCTTTTCGAGCGAGGCAAGGAGCAGTGGTGGAAGCGAACCGAGCTGGGATTCGCCACTCCGTTCAAGACCGTGACGGGTGGCATCTTCGAACCCGGATTTCCCGACGTGATCCAGCAGATGTGGGCGTCCTACCTCACGGAGCGGGAAGGTCTTCTTGGCGACCGCTTTGGCTGCGCCACGCCTGAGGAGGCCCTCGAATCGCACCGCATTTTCGAAGCGGCACTCCAGTCCCATGCAGAGCGGAAGTCGATCCATCTGCCGTGCGAGAAGAGATGACAGGCATCCACTCCACATTGAGCCAAGCACCTGAATCGAATCCATGAACCTCAAGCGCCTCACCCGACTTCTTTCCATCTTTGCAGCCTCGGCTGTAACCACTGCAGCCACGGCTGCAGAGCTCCAGTTCCGGGCTGGATGCCAGGCTTACACCTTCAATCAATTCACCGCCTATGAGGCTGTTGAAAAGACCCACGAAGCCGGAGGAACGGTGATCGAGTTCTATTCGGGGCAGACCTTGAGTGCGGCGGACCCTGTCAAGGTCAGCCACTCACTGAGCGAGCCTCAGATCGCATCGCTGCTGACCCAGCTGGAAAAGAACCACGTGGTCGCGACGAGTTGGTTCTCCGAGATCCCGAAAGATGAACAGGAGGCCCGGAAGGTTTTCGCGTTCGCCAAACGGATGAAGCTCCAGTCCATCACGACGGAATCGGCGGAATCCATCGATACGATTGAAAAGCTTGTAAAGGAGTTCGATATCCGGGTCGGCTTCCATCAGCATGCGAAGCGCCCGAATGATCCCGGCTACCAGCTTTGGGATCCGAATTTTGTTTACGGTCTGGTGAAGGATCGGGACAGGCGGATCGGAGCCTGCGCAGACACCGGACACTGGGCCACATCCGGTCTTGTGCCACTGGATGCCCTGAAGATCCTCAAAGGTCGAGTCGTCAGCCTTCACCTCAAGGACCGTCAAAGCATCGGCGGAGAGACGACGGATCAAATCCTCGGCACAGGGATTTCGGGCATCGCTGGAATCCTGATGGAGTTGCGTCGGACAAACTTCGATGGCTGCCTCTACATCGAGTATGAAGCGAACTGGGGAAACAACGTCTCTGATGTACGGAAGTGCCTGGAGTTCGTCCGAAATCCGACTGCCAAACCTCCGGCTCATTGAGGCCCCTGCTGGCAGGCTTTCGGTCTTCCGGTCATGCTCATCAATCAGCGTGAGACCCGGTGGACTGAACGAAACCCTCCCGGAGTCACCCCCTTCTCCTTTTGCCAAACGGCACAGAGATACTGCTCGGTCCCAAACCCAGCCTGGGCGGCAACATCCCGCAACGGCAGACCGGTGTGAACGAGGAGACTCTCCGCCATGGCCACCCTGACCCGCCGAATCTCCTGATCCGCCGTTCTTCCGATGGCGGCCTTGAGTCTGCTGTCGAGCGTGGCCCTTGATATCCCAGCGTGGTCCGCGACCGCATCCGCCGTCAGTCCGTCGCAGGCGTTGCCCCTGATGCGGATCAGGATCTCAGAGATCCCGACGTCGGACGTTGCGACGAGGTTCGTGGACTGACGGGTCACCACCCCAAGCGGAGGGATGACGTGCAGAAGATTGCGTGGCTTCTTCCGCTTGAGCAACTGGTCAAGCAACGCCGCTGCCGTGTATCCGATCTTGAAGCGGTTCTGTTCGACGCTGGTCAGTGGCGGATCTGTTAGATCGCAAAGCATCGCGTCATTGTCCACGCCGATCAACGCAACGTCATCAGGAATGCGCAAGCCGGAGCTGTAGCAGGCCTCCAGGACATGCCGGGCACGCCAGTCGTAGCAGCCCATCACCCCGACCGGCTTCGGTTGTGAGCGCAGCCAGGTCGCGATCTCGCGCTGGGTGATGGCCGCATGGGTGGCCCTTTCGCTGGTGCCATGGAACACATTGCAATCAAATCCCTTCTCGGCAAGCCGCTCGCGAAAAGCCCTCTCCCTTACGGTGGTCCATTCGAAGTTGCGCGAAGGGGGAAAGCCGCAATAGGCGAAATGGCGCAGGCCGGTTTCCATGAGATGATCCGCAGCCATCCGACCGATCACCTCGTTGTCGGTGGTCACATACGGAATGCCGCTGTCAGGTTGATAGTAGCCGGCCCCACCGCCCAGTCCCACCAGTGGCAATCCGAGCTGGAGGGCTTCCTCGGCAAAGGCATCGGAGTCGAGATTCACGATCATGCCACGAACCCCGGGCTCGCTGAGGATGGCGTTCCACGACTGATGCTCCGGTTCCACAAAGAGCGACCAGTCGTGACACTCCCTGGCGTAAGCGGCGATCCCGCGGAAGATTCCTTGATCGAAATACTGGGACATCTGCAGCAGGATCGAAACCTTGGTCTTCTGTTTCATGGCAATGCAGTCGTCTGGCTTGGGGATCCATTTGAATCGGGATTCACGGCCGTTGCAGGCACCCTTCGGGCGATTCAAGATAACGTAATTTAATTCTGCAATCTCGTAATAGCCAGAAGCGGGCACAGTGATACTCTGGTCGAGTACTGGGACTCTATTGACTCACTGCCCGCGTCAACCGGGTGGCTTTCGTCAGGGGACTCGGCACCCCCACTCAATCGGCATCATGAAAAAAGAACCCTCTTCGATCCGCTCATTTACTCGAGCCGCATGCGAGATCCCTGGCGCTGCAGTTGCCTGCTTCAGGTCGATCATGGTTGCTGCGCTTGCCGCCATTTGCCTGTCGCACTCCAGCGAGGCCAGCATCACGATGCAGTCGTACTGGCAGTTGGGTGAAGGCGCCGCGATTGGAACCGACAGCGCTCCCGGCACTTCAAATCCCTTCAACAACACGACGGGGTCCACCATCCTGACCGCGACTCCGTCCAGCGCAGCCGGAAGCACCGCCTACACCCGCACCAGTGGAACCAATTTCCAGGGCATCTGGATGTTCGGTGGTGGTGCCACCCCCCAATCCGTTCCGACCGACAACTGGGGCGTTCAAGTCAATGTCCGCGTCACCACCCTCCCCACCACTGGAACCTACAAGGCCGTCTTCGGAATGGCCGAGGGAGTGAGCGGCGGTTT
>JAIXVN010000042.1 GCA_027483005.1 Verrucomicrobiaceae bacterium | reverse complement strand
TTTCCCCTCGGGCACCCTCGAACTCCTCGCCTCTTTCCAACTGATCCCGGGCCTGGACCCCGACGCCACCTCCCGTTGTGAGGAAACGACCCGCCTCTTGTCCTCGGACCTCTCCACCAGCGCGATGATCGACCCTCTCGAGGGAGGAATCTTCAATTCCCGCGTCGGCAGCAGTTGGTGGTTGCCCCGATTCAACCTCGAATGCCCGGCGCTGGCCCGCTCGACCATCGCCCTGCTGACAGCCTACCGCGCCAACGGAAATCCAATGCTTCTGAAGCAGTCGCTCGCGGCGATCGCCTATTCGGAAAAGCACTTCATCACCCGCGAAGGTCTCTTTTCCCTGGGCGGACAGCAAAAACTCAAGACGGAAGACTGGCTGTGGAGCATCGAGGAGCTCCAAAAGGCCCTGACCTCCGACGAACTGAAGCTGATCAGCACCATCAGTGACCTGCAAGGCCCCGGCAACATCCCGATCGAGTCCGATCCCAGCCGCGAGTATTTCAGGCGCAACAGCCTGGCGCTGCGGATGACGCCCGAGATGGCAGGCTCCAAGCTCGGACTCGCCGGAAATCAGGCCCAGGAGCTTCTGGATTCCGCCCTCAAAAAGCTCCTCAAGATCCGCCAGGACCGTCTCGGCCCCCTCATCAACGACGCCCCACCCCAGGCCGCGGCGACCTTCCGCATGGTTTCCACCTACGCGGCGGCTTACGCTGCCACTGGCGATCCGGCCTTGAAGAAGAAAGCCCTCGAGACCCTCGCCAAGGCCAAGGAAGCCTTCAGCAAGGGGCCGAATCTTCAGAATTTCCTCGGCACCGCTGACGAAACCTCAAGCGGCAGGGCCTTCCTTTACGGGCTGGCCATCCAGGCCGCACTGGACACGGATGACATCGCCCAGGATCCCTCCCTCGTCTCCTGGGCAGAAGACCTGGCCAGCACCGCCGCCGAGCGTTTCATCGACGGGGATTCGCTGCGCGAGACGGCAAAGGGCCAATCCGTGATCGACCTGCCCTTGACGGATCGATCCATGCTCTTCGAAGACAGCTCAGCAGGCCTGCTCTCCAGTGCCCAGGCCAGGTTGGCCCAACGCGGTCGTGTCACCCATTCCACCCTTCCCATGGCCGTGGCGTCACTCTCCGTCGTCGCCGTCGAGCGCCCGATCATCTTCACCGATCAGATCCAGGCCGCCCTGATCCGCCATCACAGCCCGGTCGTGCTGGTGTCAAAGGACGCGCCTGAAGAGCTGAAAGAGGCTGTCTCCCGGCTGCCTCTCCGGGTCATTTGCCGCCGTCCGGCGGCAGAGGCCGATGCCGTTCCCGCCGCTTCCGTGAAAATCGTCTTTAAGGATGGCCGGAGCCTGACAGCATCCTCCAGCGCCGCGCTGAAATCCGCCCTCGGCCCCGCATCACGGCCGCGCTGATCCAGCCCCATTTCAAGAACCCCCATGAAACAAACCCACGCTCTCACCGCAGGCCTGCTGGCCGGACTGATTGGCACCGCCTCAGCCGACACGCTGCATCTCAAGAACGGAACCACTTATCAGGGCAAGATCCTCAGTGAAACCAAGGATTCCTATCTCGTCGAGGTCATGGTCACCAAGTCCATCAAGGAGGAGAAAACCATCGCCAGGACTGACGTGACCAGGATTGATCGGGAAAAACTCGATGAGACGGCGTTCGTCGAGATCGCCAAACTCGCTCCCGCTCCGGACCTCCTCGCTGCGGAGGATTACCGTGCCCGCCTTGAGCTTTGCTACAAGTTCGTCAAAACCTACCCGAGCAGCCCCCTCGCCGCCAAAGCCCGCGCCATCGCTGGAGAGCTGGAAAAGGAAAACGACGTCATCGCCCAGGGCGGCATCAAACTGGGCGGCAAGCTCGTCACCGCGACCGAACGCCAGGCCGACAAGGTCGAGATCAACGCCCGCGTCCTGGAAAGCTCCATCCGCGCCCACGCCAAGAATTCCCAGTGGGTTCTCGCCCTGCGCGAGTTCGTCAAACTTGAGGCTGAATACTCCAACACCGCTCCCTTCAAGGACGTGCTGCCCTTCGCCATGAAGGTGATCCAGCAGTATAACGCCCAGCTCGTCGAAAGTGCCGCCGGACTCCCCAAGCGACTCGCGGATCGCAAGGTCGGGCTCGAGCGCATGTCCTCCGAAGACCGCAACGCCAGCAACCGCGCCATCGCCGAGGTCGATGAGGCCGTTGCCAAAAAAGCCGCCGAAGAGAAGGCCGCCGGCATCAAATGGACCACCCCGGACGATTTCAACAAGACCTCGCTCGACGAAGCCATCCGCTACTCCGACCAGGAGCTCAAACGCCTGGAAAACCTCAGGACCGACGCCAAGGTCGATGCCGGAAAGGCCTGGCGCGACGCCTGGTCCGCCATCCAGGGAAGCGACGCCAAGGTCGTCGTCACCGCCCTCTCGGATGCCCGTTCCGCCCGGCTTTCCAACGATCTCATCGCCGAACTCGAGGCCCTCGCGAAAAAGGCCGGGCACATGAAGTGATCCAACCCAGCCAACCCTTCCTCATGCTAGCCCGCCAAACCAGCCGCAGTCGCAAGACCGCCGAAACCTCGATCGAACTCAGCCTTGATCTCGATGGTTCCGGCATCTCGTCCATCGACACCGGCATTCCGTTCTTCGATCACATGCTCACGCTGTTCTCGAAGCACGGACTGTTCGATCTTTCCATCAAGGCCGAGGGCGACATCGAGGTGGACTTCCATCACACCGTCGAGGACACCGGCATCACGCTCGGCGAGGTGATGAAGGAAGCGCTCGGCACCAAGGAAGGCATCCGCCGTTATGGCTGCTGCTACCTGCCGATGGATGAAACGCTGGCCCGCGTGGTGGTCGATCTCAGCAACCGCCCGCACCTCGAGTTCCGCGCCCCGGCGAACACGCCCTCCGCTCCGAACCTGCCCTTCACCCTGGTCGAGGAATTCTGCCGTGCACTGGCTTCCAACCTCCGCGCCAACATCCACGTCGAGCTGCTCTACGGTCGCGACGGCCACCACATCGCCGAAGCCATCTTCAAGGGCCTCGCCCGCGCCCTGCGCGATGCCTGCGAGCGTGATCCCCGGGTGAAAGGCATCCCGAGCACCAAGGAAGCGCTCTGAGATCATGATCGTCGCGCTCATCGACTACGGCGCCGGCAACCTGCGCAGCGTTGCCAACGCCCTCAGCGAACTCGGGATCACGCCACGGATCGTCGCCGAGGCTGCCGACCTCGAAGGCACGACGCACCTGGTACTTCCCGGAGTGGGTTCCTTCGGCGACTGCATGGCCCGCCTGGAGGAACGCGGGCTGGTCACGGCCCTGCGCGAGCGGATCGCCGCCGGCATGCCCTACTTCGGCATCTGCCTGGGCTACCAGATCCTGTTCGAGGGAAGCGAGGAAACGCCCGGAGTCGCCGGACTCGGCATCTTTCCGGGAAAGGTGACGCGTTTCCAGGAACAACCCGGCCTGAAGATCCCGCACATGGGCTGGAACTCGGTCGTCCCCACCACGCCTGAATCCGGCCTCTGGAAAGGCCTCGGAGCCGAGCCCTACTTCTACTACGTCCACTCCTATTTCCCGGTCCCGGCCGATCCCTCGATCATCGCCGCCGCCACCACCTATGGCGCGGACACCTTCGCCGGAGCGATCCAGAGCGGCGCGATCTTCGCCTGCCAGTTCCACCCGGAAAAGAGCCAGAACGCGGGGATCCGGCTGCTGAGGAATTTCTTCGAGGCGTGAACTCAGTGCGAGATATCGATCAGGATTCGGCTTCGTGTTGATCCCAATGCGAGCGACCGGTGAGGGCGTCAACGATCAAGACCCCTCCGAAGACAGCCTGAAGGCATGACTGCGAACGAAAAAGCCCGGAGGCTTTCGCGCTCCGGGCTTCTGGAAACCTGTTGGAAACCGCTCAGGCTCCGGTGACGCGCATCGGCATGATGACGTAGAGGAAGCTGCCGTCGATGCGGACCACGCCGGGGCTCATTTCATCGATGAGGTCGAGATAGACCGTTTCGGCGTCGAGGTTCTGGAGCGGGGCCTTGAGGAAGTCAGGGTTGAAGGCGATCTGCATGGCCTTTCCGGAGTAAACCACGTCGAGCGTTTCGCGGGCCTCACCGACGTCCGGCGAGTTGGCGGTGACCTCGATCTGGTTCTCGCTGAAGACGAGCTTCACGGAGTTCGACTTGTCGGAGGAGAGCAGCGAAACGCGGCGGACGGTTTCGAGCATGGCCTCGCGGTTGAGCGGGACGCGCTCGGTGGAATCGCCCGGGATGACCTGGCGGTAGTTCGGGTAGTTGCCTTCGATCAGCTTGCTGACCAGCAGGGTGTCGCCGACGCTGAAGGAAACCTGGCTGTCGCTGAGGCGGACAATGACATCGCCGTTCTCGCCAAGGAGACGCATCAGCTCCTGCACGGCCTTGGTCGGGATGATGACGTCGGTTTCGTGGGAGGCGGGGAATTCAAGATCGTTCTCAACCATCGCAAGGCGGCGGCCGTCGGTGGCGACGAGGGTCATTTTTCCTTCGCGGAAGGAGGTGAAGATGCCGTTGAGGACGTAGCGGGTCTCGTCGGTGGAGATCGAGTAGGAGGTCTTGCGGAGACCGTCGCGCAGCATCACCTGCGGGATGCGGAATTCCTTGGCACCATCGAAGTCCGGGAGCGGCGGGAATTCATCCTGGCTGAGGCCGATGATCTTGAAGAACGAGGGGCCGCTGTGGATGGAGGCGACGTTTTTCGCATCGACGGAGATCTCGACCTCGCTGGCCGGGAGTTCGCGGACGATGTTGACGAGACGGCGGGCTGGGAGGGTGGTGGCGCCTTCCTTGTCGATCTGGGCCTCGACCGAGCCGGTGATGCCGACGTCAAGATCCGTGGTCGTGAACTGGATGCGGCCGTTGCGGGCGACGAGCAGGACGTTGGAAAGGATTGGAAGCGTGGTCCGGGTGCTGACGACGTGCTGGACCTTTTGCAGGCCGTCCAGGAGGGCTTCCTTGGAGATGCGGAACTTCATGATCGGGGAAAGAGATAGGCGGGTTGGCGACACGTTTCCGGTTTCGCCAACCCTTGGCAAGCCTTCTGTGAACAAGGCGCGGCATTCCCTGAGAATCCCTCCGACCCCACCCCGGTGAGGGCACCGCCGAGAGGCCTCAGCGGCGGAGCTGGGACTCGATCCGGGCGATCGCCTCCTTCATGGAAGGCTCCGCGCCGATCAGTTCAGTGATTTTCTTGCAGGCGTGGATCACGGTGCCGTGGTCGCGGCCGCCGAAGGCCTCGCCGATCTCCATGAGCGAGCCCTTGGTCAGGTTGCGGCTGAGGTACATGGCGACCTGACGGGGAAAGGCGATGCTCGCGGGGCGGCGGCGGCTGGTCATGTCGGCCAGGCGGACATCGTAGTGCTCGGCCACGGCCTTCTGGATTGTGTCGATGGTGACCTGGCGGCTGGCTTCCTCACGGAGCAAGTCGCGCAGCAGGTGCTCGACCTTTTCCACGGTGACGCTTTCCCCGGCAAGCGAGGCGAAGGTGGCGACCCGCATCAGTGCGCCTTCAAGACGGCGGACGTTGGTGCCGATGCGCTCGGCGAGGAAACGGAGGATCGAGGGATCGACCTTCACCTTCCACTCCTCGGACTTCTTCCGGAGGATGGCCATGCGGGTCTCCATCTGCGGCGGCTGGAGTTCGACGGCGAGTCCGCACTCGAAGCGCGAGACGAGGCGTGGCTCGAGGCTCTTGATCTCGCAGGCGGGGCGGTCGCAGGTCAGGACGACCTGGTTGCGGCCATCGAGGAGGGTGTTGAAGGTGTGGAAAAATTCCTCCTGCGAGCGTTCCTTGCCGGCGAGGAACTGGACGTCGTCGATCAGCATCACGTCGGCACTGCGGTAGCGGCGGCGGAACTTCTCGATGTCGCCACGGCGGACGGCGTCGATGAACTCGTTGGTGAACTTCTCGCAGGTCAGGTAAACGACGCGCGATCCCGGCTGGCGGCGGAGGATTTCCTGGCCGATCGCCTGCATGAGGTGGGTCTTGCCGAGGCCGGGTCCACCGTGAATGAAGAGCGGGTTGTAACCAATGCCGGTCTTGCGTGCGACCGCCTCGCAGGCGGCATGGGCGAACTGGCTGTTAGATCCGACGACAAACGAGGAGAATGTGTTCGCCGGGTTTAGTCCCGAGCTCTTGATACGGCGCTCCAGCGCCTCGCCCTCGAGGCCCGGATGCCTGCCGGCACGCGGACGGGATTCCTGGTTCGCGGAATCATGACCAGCAGCGGGAGCCTCACTCGAAGGCGCGCCACCCACGGCGAGGCGCACTTCGCGGATGTCCTGAAACACGCGGTTCACCGCGATGGTGAGTTCCGGGAGGTAGTTGGTCTCGATCCACACCTGGTGCATCTCGCCCGGCACGTTCACGGTGGCCACACCATCCTCGCCCCCGGCCCATTCCGCGGCGCGGAACCAGCGTTGGAATGCGTCCTCGCCCACGCTGGCTCGCAGTCCTTCGCAAACTTGTGCCCATGTCCCCCGCAGCTCCGGATTGTCCGTCCATTCCTCCCCGACATCTGGCACTGTCACTTCCTCTGGTTCCATGTTTGATCGTGTTGCTGAAAGAGTTTTTCCGACACCTTGCCGGCCCCTCGTTGGAGTGGCCGCGGGTGGCGACGGCGGACACTCTGGCAAGGCACGGGCGCGCTTGAGAAAATCTTTTTCGGCATCTCTAACAGCCGATCCCGCGGACCCCTATTCCACAAGGGTTCCACGGGTAAAAATTTTAAAATCTTGACCCGAAAATTGATTTGTTTTTCCAAACCATTATCTCGCGACCATCGCCAAACGAGTCCACAAACCATTTAAAACCAATGATTTGCACTGTGTCTGATTCGTCACATTCCGGACACCCACGATCGTCTTGGCAGAGGCTTGCACGCGCGGGTGCAAGATCTGCACCAAGGGGCGAAGGAGGCCTGCGACGAGCGCAGAAAACCCGGATCAAGGAGTGGCCGGGCGTGCCGTCTTGAAGCAAAGAGCGACAGCCACCGTGACGATGGTACCGGCAAGAATGCGCCAGGTGAACTTGAGCACCGGCATCCATTCCGGCCGGGAGTAGAGGTCATCGCCAGCGATCATTTTCCACACATCGTTGGGCATGTCGCTGAGCACTGCCACGGCGA
>JAIXVN010000009.1 GCA_027483005.1 Verrucomicrobiaceae bacterium | reverse complement strand
GCTTTCGCTGGAGGATGGAGAGGAGTTCTCGACTTCCGAGTTTGTCGGTGTCCAGCAGGTGGCAGTTGAGGTCTGACAAGGGCTTACCATGATCAATAAGGACGAATTCTTTCCAACTCCGGAATCACATCTGATAGCCTTCGCGCATGGGCCAATTCCCGAGCATCACAGGCAACGAGCTGATTAAAGCTTTGTCCAGAGTTGGCTTTGTCGTGGTCCGAATCAAGGGCAGCCATCACCGGATCGAACATGCCGACGGCAGGAAGACCACCATTCCAGTCCACGGCAAGGAAACCCTCGGTCGCGGCATCCTTCTAAAGATCCTGCGTGACGTGGAACTCACTCGCGACGATCTCCTCGGTCTTCTCTGAGCTGCTTTCTCGGTCACCAATCCCATTTTTTCACCTCGCTTTCAGAGACTCTAAAGGTAAGATTCCACCATGTCCGAAACCTCATGCGCTCGGGAAGAAATGCGCCAGGCGCGCTTGAAGATGCCGCTGCGAACCTTCGCACAGGCATGGCAGCAACACGACGCGGCAGAGAAAGCCTGCCTGAGCTTCGGACTCTTGAGCGACTCCTCCTCCGCGAGTGGGCAGAAGGCCAAGGCTGCCTCCTCCGGGAAGATCCGACGCTGAGATTGCAGAGGAACTCCAGTTCTAACCGACAGCTTGAATCGTGATGTGCTTGCGCGCGTAAGCCAGCAGCAGGGCCTCCCAATCTTCCTCAAAGGCAGGATCTTCAAGTGAGCTGACGATGTCCGCATGATCCCGTTCATTGCACTTACACCACTGATCGAGCCGACCTGCTGAGGCGGCCTCATCGTAGTAGGGTCGCAGCGCCTCAATCGCCTGCAAGGCACCAGTTGCGCCAATCGCCTTCAGACTTTCCACCGAGAAGTCGGCGAGTTCGAAATTGCAGGCGATTTCCCCAGCGTTTTGGATGACCTGCCAGAAACCCCACGCATTGGTAAAGTGGTCCTCCGCTTCGGTCAGTTTCTCTAAAACTTGATTAGGATCGTACCATTTGGGACTGAGATAGCTGACATACGCATCGAGATTATGTTCGGCAGCATCCTGCATCTGTTCCTTCTGCTCCATTTCGGGACAATTACTGCATTCATTTCGCAAGACACGAGAAGGAAATTCCGCACTCTGTATCCCGGCAACCGACAGTCCTCAGCTTCTCCGATCCCTGAATCCTGACAACAGGCCACTCTCTGCGGCCCCAACGGGGTGAAATGAAATAGCCCGCGGGTGAAACCCCGGGACCGAAAACATGGAATCCGCCGCACCCTGAATTGGGTGCCATCGAGCCGTCAGTCCCAGACGTATTGTTCATTCCATTCCACTCCATACTTCGTCAACAGCCGGCGGTATTCCTCTTGAAAGTCGATCTTTCGGTGATGCTCGGCCTGGTTGGATATGTATCTTTCCAGAGCATCGCGATGTGACGGGCTGATCGAGAACATCCCATAGCCCGCCTGCCACTGGAATCCTGCGAATTTACGGTCCTTCTCCTTGAGCCACTTGGTTGCCGACACTTTGATCTCCTTCACCAATTCGGATGGAGCCATGGTGCGTGGAAGGGAAATCAACAAGTGGATGTGATCGCTGACCGAGCCCGCCCGATAGAGTACTCCACCGCCATTTCGAATCACGCCTCCGATGTAGGCATGAAGCTCGTCACGAACGGAATCATCCAGCCGAGGCTCACGATTCTTGGTCGAGAAAACCAAGTGAACCAGAATCGAGGCCAAGGATTGAGGCATGTCTGATCATGATGAGCAAATCGGCAAGATCAAGCCGCCTCATCGCACCCATTCAGGGCGCATAGCAGGCAAGTGACAATCACCCGGGGTTTCACCCACGGGCTATTTCATCCAGTCCCGGTGGGACTAAAAACTGAAGCTTGGAGCTGGGGGTGCCCCTCCCAGCCCCGCTCGAACCTCACATCGGCCGACCCAGGAACACACAGAGCAGGGTGGCGTCCTTTGAGCCCTTGTTGAAGACGCGGTGATCAATCTCGGCGTCGAAGTAGGCGGCGTCGCCTTCCTTCATTTCGTGGACCTCTCCCTCGTATTCGAAGGAAACGGAACCTTTCAGGATGAGCATGAATTCCTCGCCTTCGTGCGGCATGGCTTCGCGGCGACCTCCACCAGCGGGGACCTTCAGGATGAAGGGATCCATGTTCCGATTCGCCCGGCGGTGGGCGAGCGAGTGGTAGAGGATGTCGGACTGGTCGCGGTTCCGCTCGACCTCCTTGCGCTCGTTCGCGCGGACGATGCTGAGCTTCGGCTTGTCGTCGAGGCCTTCGAAGAGCTCGGCCAGGCTGAGTCCCAGTGCCTCGCTCAATTTGGCGATGGTGGGGAGCGAGGGCGTGACACGGAAATTCTCGACCTTCGAGAGCAGGCCTTTTCCCAGACCAGACAGCTCCGCCACGCGGTCGAGCGTGTAGCCCTTGGACTGTCGGGCGTTCTTGATGCGGGTAGCCAGTTCAACCAGGTTCATGGACGAGTTTGTTGTCTGGGCGACACGAGCGTCAAGGGTGCCGCTCCCTGATGCTGGAAGCGGAACTGACCCACCCAGGCGGTCAGCCTGATGCTCGCGGTCTCAGTCCTGAATGGAGCCGGAACCTGTGGCACCGTGGTCCTGCTTCCGGGCAGCAAAGCGCCGCCGGTAAAGCAGGATCGAGGTGGTGACCAGCGCCAGCGCCCCGAGCAGGATGATCAGCGACAGCTTGATGAAAAACGGCAGGAATCCCTCCTCCGGCTTGAAGAAGCTGCGGGACAACATCACCGCACAGTAGCCGAGATAGCCGGTCGCATCGGCGAGATACATCAGGAACCCGATGTTTCCCTTTTCCCGGGTAAGCGCGATCAATCGCTCGAAGACGGTCGTGTGGACGGCCACATAGGGCAGATACATGCCGACGCCGAGCATGACCATGAACGGGAAGCCGCCGAGCTGGCCCGCATGCCAGCCGGTCAGCGCGCCGAGTGCCAGCAGCAGCCCGCCGAAGCTGATCCACAGTGCGCAAAAGAAGCCGCGGCGGTTGTCGCGGATCAGGAACACAAGGCCGTTGACCAGCGTCACCGCGAGGCCGACCCAGAGCTCGGACCGGGTGACGACCGCCGGCTTGCCATTGAATCCGAGGCTTTTCCATATCTCCGGGGCGAAGTCCGCGCGCACGCTGCGGAGGATGGTGATGAGGAGATAAACCAGCACGATCGCCAACAGGGCGACGCCGTGGCGGCGGACCATCGCCAGTCGCTCAGCACCGGTCATCGGGGTTCGCTCGGAGCGTGCCGCGATGTCGGCCGCGTCGGCCGCTGGGATCTGCCCCAGCATCCAGACGAAACCGATCAGCGGGAGCAGGAAAATCATCCCGGCCGCCGCCGGCATCCAGGACTCCGGCACGCCCTTGGCGTCGAGCAACCAGGAGCCCACCGACTTCGTGATGCCGTCCGCCAGGATGAAGCTGGCGCAGAGGCCGGCGACGAAGAATTCGGTCATCCTCCGACCTTCGAGGAAGCCGAGCACCAGGCCGAAAACCATTCCCAGCGGCAGTCCGTTGCAGAAGAGCCAGACGGCACCCCAAGGCGCGGGAGTCAGCCCGAAGGCCACCAGCGCGAGTTGCGCGGCGACGATCAGGCCCAGCAGCACCTTGGCGCGGCGCGGCGCGGTCATCTCCGACACCACCTTGATGCCGATGAATTTCGAAATCATGTAGCCCAGCACCTGGGCCGTCACGTACCAGACCTTGAGCGACTCGCCGTAAGGGCTGCCGAGGTAGGCGGCCGCCGTGAAGGGCTTGCGGAAGCCATACATGCTGGCATAGGTCCCGAAGGCCGCCACCACACACCATGCAGCGAGGAAGCCGGGCCTTGCGAGCAGGCGGGCGGAAAGGGGGCTGGAGGCTCCAGTGCTCATGATTTCTAGGGCTGCGATTCGGTGACGAAGGTCCCGCAAGAAGGAACCTTGGGAATGGAATGGTCAGATATGCCGCATCAGGGCTGAGTCTTTCGGTGTTTTTCCTGAGAGTCAATAATGGGTTATGGAGGGAAACATTGCTCTTGCGGGTCCT
>JAIXVN010000120.1 GCA_027483005.1 Verrucomicrobiaceae bacterium | reverse complement strand
CCACCGCGGTGATCGTGGGAGCGGCGCTTACGATGATGTCTCCCGGCTCATAGGTGATCGAGTAGTTCGAGGCGGTGAATGTTCCCCCGACCGCGTCTGAGGCCGTGATCGTGTCGGCGTAGGTTGCCGGGGTGTCGTCCGCTGCCGCACCTGTTCCATAGCTGATGGTGACCGAACCAATCGTCTCCACTCCGACCAGGCCCGAGCTGGCGAAGGCGGTGGAGCCTGCTCCGCCGGTCAAGGTCGTGCCGAAGGGCTTGATTGCGTCGCTTGCCGTGATGGTGAGCGCCTTCGGAACCACCGTCAGGCTTTGATCGACCGAGGTGGCCGGATTGTAATTGCTGTCACCGGCCTGCGATGCGGTGATCGTGGTGGTTCCGGCACCAACGATCGAGATGATGTTTCCTGAAACGGTCGCAACGCTGGTGTTGGAACTGGCGTAAGTGACGGACAGACCGGAAGAGGATGATGCACTTGGGCTGTAGGTGCTGTCGCCATAGGTCTTGCTGTCCGTTGCGGCCAGACCGGTGATGGTTTGGTTGGCCTTGCTGACTGTGAGCGTCTGCGGGACTTCAACAGCGGCACCATAAGTCGCGTCGCCCGATTGTGAGGCGGTGATCGTGGTCGTGCCGGCACCCACGATCTGCACCGTGTTGCCGGAGATGGTTGCGACCGAGGGGTTCGAGCTGGCGTAGGAAACGCTCAGACCGGAGGTGGCGGTCGCGCCCAGGGCGAAGTCCTCATCCCCGAAGGTTTTGCCAGTGAGCGTTCCGAAGGAAATCGTCTGCGGGGTCTTGAAGCTGATGCTGTAGGTCGGGAAGGTCACCGTGCTGCTGGAGGTGAACCATTTCGAGCTGGTCTCAAACAGGGCGAACAAAGCCGACTTGCTGTCTGCGAGTGTCACGGAGGCAGTTGCCGCAGAACCGTTTGCGAAGTAGTTGTTGTTGGCGGTGGTCGAAGGCAGGTTCAGGAACGCGCTGGACGGCAGGATGGAGGTGGCGGGCTGGTAGGTTGTGGCAGCTGACGCTATGCCTGTTGTCAGGGCCGCGCCATAGTTGATGCCGCAGAGGACGGTGACGCCAGTTTGCGATCCCCAGTTGGCGGTGTTCCCTTGGAATGCAAAGAGCTGGTCACCGGAAGCGTTGAACGAGAAGTTGGTCGGGGCACTGCTGCTCCAGCCGGTGCCTGTGATGGTCATGCCATTGTTCCAGGAAAGCACGGTTCCAGCGGACAGGGCGGTCGGTGCGGTGAAGGTCAGGAATCCCTCACCGGTTCTTCCGGCGGTCGCGCTGTCGAAGCCATTGTCGGTGAAGTTGATGACCGTGCTGGCGGAGATGTCCTTCAGCAGCACCACTGCGAACTTGTCGGGATTCGCGGAGTTGACCCCGAGGATCGCGAGATCGCCCACCGCCAGCACCGTCGGTCCGGCACTGACCGTCAGGACTCGATCAACCTGGGTGGCGGCGCTGTAGTTCGTGTCGCCCGCCTGAGTCGCGGAGATCGTGGTCGTGCCGACCCCGGTGATGGTCACGGTGCTTCCCGCGATCGTGGCCACCGATGGGTTCGAGCTCGAATAGCTGACGGCGAGACCCGAACTGGCGGTGGCGGTCAGGGCGAATGGCGCATCGCTGACGGATTTGCCGGGAAGGGCGGCGAAGGTGATGGTCTGTGCGGCCTGGGTGATGTCTCCGGTCAATCCCGTCGGCTGGGTCAGTGAATAGTTGGCGCTGTCCGCTCCGGTGAGCGTGGAGGTGGAGGTGACGGCGATGGCATTGGCCGCATTGGCATCGGCATAGGTTCCCGTGCCGACCAGGGTGACTGCATCCGGAGAGATCACGCCATCGAGGGTGCCGGTGATGGTCGCGACCGCTGTCCCATTGTAGGGGCGGCTCGTGACCGAGGCGCTGCTGATGGTGAGCGACTTGGCGGTGACATCCGCGGTCAGGCCGGACGGTTGGGTGACCGTGTAGTTGGCGGAAGGTGCCGCATAACCGGTGACGGTGACGGGTTTCGCCGTGCCGACGGTTTTCGTGGCGAAGCTGGCGACTGGAGTGCCTGCGACGCTGAATGACTCGGAGTTTTCAAGACCTGTGTAAACTGCAGTGCCGCTCAGTGTTGCATTCGGGGAGCCGTCATACTCGCGATTGACTCCGGCAAGGCCGGTGATGGTCAGATTCTTCGGGGCGACCGTGCTCGACACGGTCGCGACTGTCTGGGTGGTGGCCCCTCCGCCCGAGATGGTGATGTCTCCAGAGTAGCTTGCAGCCGCAGCGGTGGCTGAAAGGCGGACGTAGATGGTGGTGGAGGAAACCGTGCCGCCCGTCGCGGTGAGATTCAAGCTGCCTGAGTAGCCGGAGCCGATGGTGGTGGATATTTCAAACCCGGATGGTGCCGCTACGGAAAGGTCTCCCGTCAGGTTTCCGCCGGAAACCGAAAAGCTCGTGGGGGAAGTACTAGCGGTGCCGTAGGTGGTGCCGACGGCGGAGAGGGTTCCTGACGTGCTGATCGTCGGTGCGGCGCTGACGGTGAGGTCACCGGCCACATAGCTGATCGAGTAGTTCGACGAGCTGAAGGATCCTCCAAGGGCCGCCGACGGGGTGATCGCGCCGATGTAGGTTCCGGTTGCATCGCCTGACGAGGCTCCTGCTCCATAAGAAATGGTGACCGAGCCGATGGTTTCGGACCCGACAAGGCCCGAGCTG
>JAIXVN010000174.1 GCA_027483005.1 Verrucomicrobiaceae bacterium | reverse complement strand
CTTGGGTGAAGCATCCGGGCAATGTCGGCACTTCCGCCCAGACTCCTCCCTCCTCTGCTTCATGAATGACGGCTTTCAGTAGCATGGAGTGACGGTAGCCGCCTGAAGGGTGAGGCA
The DNA here is from genome assembly GCA_027483005.1 of Verrucomicrobiaceae bacterium. GTDB lineage: Bacteria > Verrucomicrobiota > Verrucomicrobiia > Verrucomicrobiales > Akkermansiaceae > Luteolibacter. The sequence continues at coordinate 7,424 of JAIXVN010000174.1, read as the reverse complement.
ATTCTGGACTCCTCCGGGCGGAGCCCCTTGGACTGCGGCAGGCTCCTGCCGCTTTCTGCCAGCCAGCCTGCTGGCGGGGGAGGCCGTGAGGGATTTTTCCGCTCACAAGGCTGCACCAGTTCGGGTGTCGTTAGTTTACATGGATCCCTCAGGGCGACCGACGGCAGCAGGCTGCACGCAGTCCAAGGGGCTGGGCACGGGTCAGTTTACGCTCCTGTATTTGTAAAGGACGCGAAGAAACGATCATCCACTTCATAAGTGATTCTCGGATGAAGCCCGAATTTCAGATGCTCAAACATGTCGACAAGCTTGTCTCCATCCACGAGTTCCAAAGGCGGCGCTCCGTCTCTGAAGGCTTCCTTGCGGGCCTCTTGCGTGAAGGTGCCTGTTGTTATGATGATTCCCTTGTCGGCACGTCCCAGCATAGCTCCGCGAAAATCACGAACTTGCGAAGGGGTCACCGAACCAGAATAGCGCTTGCACTGAAACAAGACCCTGAAGCTCACAAATGGGTTTATCTGAAGAATTCCGATTCCGTCTATACCTCCGTCACCTGATCGTCCCGTCACGGTGACAGTCGTAAAATCTGACTCGCGCAGCAGCCTCTGGCATAGGCGCTCAAATGCGTCAGGAGGAATACTCCGAACAATCTCCAGCACTCTCGCTCGATAAGACATCGGAGCAATTACCTCCGTATCGTCTATGTCCTCGTCGTCTGGAATACTTGCGGCTTCTTTTTCCTTGCGAGCTTTCGCAAAGATATCAACCCACTTCAGAAAAACCGCTCGGGACTGTTCATGGGTCAGGTGTGACTTCCAGCCAAGAGGCGTCAATGCCCAAACGCCCTTCGTCGAGCCATCAATCAATCCTTCTCGAACCAAATAAAACCGAGCCCACTGGACAGCGTTATGAAATCGAGGTGATCCAGAAGCGAGCAAGTCGTCCTGTTCTGCCTGCGAGAGCTTCAGGTCACTTGCGACTCTTTCAGAGGCTTCGGCTGGGCGCGCTGAACCACCCAGCCCACGAAGCGCATCCAAAAGCGGTCCGAAGTATCGGATGAATTGGGCACCTTCTTTCTTTTTGGCAGCCATGAGTAACTTGGAATTTTTGAGTTAATAGTAAGATTGTTTCTCAGCAGTCTGCACAATGATCAACATTTTGGTAATTCGATTTCGAATCCGTCAAATCAACAATTACCTACTCCGCCGCCCTGACATCCTGGATCACCAGTTGCAGCATCGTGCGTCCGCGAAACGTGTTCCGATCAATCGTGAACGCGATGTCCCACGGTGGGTCGGGCAATGGCTTTTCCCCGCCGCCGAAGAAGACGGCGTCCTGCTCGGCGTAGCCCTGGCGGAGCATGAAGCGCAGGTGGTTGTTTTTCATGTGCACCGGCGGACGGCTGAGGCTGACGCCGCGTGAGATGAAGACCGGCTGCGGGTTGCCGTTTCCGAAGGGCTGGAGGAGATCGTAGCTGGCGAGGAACTCCAGTGAGAGTTGTGAAAAGGAGATCTCCGCATCGTAGCAGAGCGTGGGCTGGCGCTGCTGCTCGTTGGTGTGGTTCAGGACATACTCGGCGAACCGTTCGCGGAAGGCATCCATCTTGTCCTCATGGATCGAAAGCCCCGCCGCCATGGCGTGACCACCGCCGGCGAGGAGGTCATCGCGGCAACTGTCGATGGCCTCGACCAGCGAAACTCCCTCGATGCTGCGGCCCGAGCCCTTGCCGACGCCTTCCGAGTCGATGGCGACCACGAAGGTCGGCTTGTGGAACTGCCGCATCAGGCGCGAGGCGACGATCCCGACCACACCCGGATGCCAGTCGCGGGAGCCGAGCACGATGACCGGGTCACGCGAGGGATCGAAGGAGGCATCGAGCATCTCCAGCGCCTCCTTGCGGATGCGGGTTTCATACTGCTGGCGGTCGCGGTTGTAGCGATCGAGCTTCTCGGCGAACTCGAAGGCCAGCCGCTTGCAATCAGTGAGAAGGGTTTCCAGCGCATCCTCGGGCGAGTCCATCCGACCGGCTGCGTTCAGGCGCGGGCCAATGCGGAAGCCGACGTCCATCGAAGTCGCATGACCGTTCATGCCGGTGACTTCCTGAAGCGCCTTGAGGCCGGGATTGAGCGTCTGCGGCAGGCGTTTCAGGCCATGGCGAACCAGCAGGCGGTTCTCGCCGATCATCGGCACGATGTCGGAAATGGTGGCGACGGCGACCAGGTCGATCAGCTCCTTGAGATCGAGATCCGCCGGGCGGGCCTTGAGCATGGCGTGGCCGAGCTTGAAAACGACGCCCGCCGCGCAGAGGTAGGCGAACTCGGTGCCGCACTTCGGGTTCACGAGCGCCACGCAGTCCGGCTTGCCGCGGTGGCCGGGCTCGTGGTGGTCCACGATGACGACGTCGATGCCATCGGCATTCAAGGCCGCAACCTCATCCACCGACACCGTGCCGCAGTCCACGGAAATGAGCAGGTCCGGCTTCGCGCCCTCGCTCATGCAGCGTTTCAGGGCCGCCGTGCTGAGTCCGTAGCCCTCCGAGCTGCGTCGCGGGATGAAATGGCGCGGCTCCACCCCGTAGGCGTGGAGGATTTTCCGCATGAGGGTGATCGAGGTCACGCCATCGACGTCATAATCGCCGTAAATGCAGACCTTTTCCCCGCGATCGACCGCCAGCAGCAGTCGGTCGACGGCGAGCTGCATATCGGGAATCAGGAAGGGATCGGCCAGATCGCGCAGTCGGGGATTGAGGAATCCCTCGAGGTCATCGCCCGCTGGCAGGCCTCGTTGGCGGATCAGATGCTCCAAAATGGCCGGAAACGAGCCTTGCGAAGCGTCCTTTTCACGGAACGGTTCGCCGCGGGAAATCCAGCGGTAGGGCAGGGCTCGCATCTTGTTGGGCGAACCTAAGCTCCGGCCGCGAAGTCACTCAAGCCTGCAACGTGCCGAACGTCACCTTGAATCTTGCTAAACCGGATACGCATCCCTGGAGCGCAGCAGATGATCGCCGGTGGGCGGCGGGGAGCAGATGCGGTCGATGAGTTTTTCCCAGACCTCGTGGCCCTTCAGGATCTGCACCTCGATGCGGAGGAAATACACCGGCACCTCGATCTCCTTCGGTCTCGGGAAACGGACCGCGTCCTTTTCAGTGGTGACGATCATCTCCATGTCGCGCTCGACGCAGCGCTGGAGGAACTTGGCGATTTCCTTTCGGGAAAAGCGGTGATGGTCGGAAAAGCGCTTCCGGATCTCGATCTTCGCGCCGAGTTTTTCCACCTGGCGCTCGAAATTTTCCGGGACGGCGATGCCACTGATTGCCGCGACGAACTTCCCCTGCAGGGCCTCCAGCGGCAGTCGCTCGTGGGTGAAGGCGTCTTCCAGATACTTCGGGCCGTGGGTGCACTCGATGATCTCGGCAACACGATTGTATTTCCGCAGCCGGGCGATGAGGGCGTCGTTCGGGCTGCCGTCGCACTTGGTGATGAAGATGTAACTCGCGCGACGGAGATTTCGCTTTGGTTCACGCAAGGTGCCGCGTGGCAGCAGGGCCTCGGTGCCGAAGGGCGCGGTGGCGTCGACCAGCACGATGTCGATGCCGTGGGCGAGATTGAGATACTGCATCCCATCGTCGAGCAGTAGGGTGTCCGCCTGCAGCTCGCTGATCGCGAAACGTCCGCCTTTCACACGATCCTTGTCCACCACGACCGACACGCCATCGAGGTTCGCCGCGAGCATGAACGGCTCGTCGCCGGCGAACTTCGACTCCAGCAGGATCGCGCGTCCAGTGCTGACAACCTTCGGCATCCGGTCAGCGGGGAAGAGGCTGCCGTCGGCGCGTTTCCACTTCTGCACCTCGTCGAGCTTCTTGCTCTTGTAACCGCGGCTGAGGATGGAAACGGTGCGGCCGCGATCACGAAGGGTGCGGGCCAGCAGTTCCACGACCGGGGTTTTTCCGGTGCCGCCGACGGTGAGATTGCCGATGCTGACAACCAGCGTGCCGAGGTGGTGCTGCTGCTTCCAGCCGCTGCGGTAGGCGGACAGGCGCGATTGCACGACCAGCCGATAGACCCCGGACAAGGTCCGCATGAGCATCCGCATCATCGTCGCGCGGAAGCCCTTGGCCCGCCCGAAGATGACGTCCGCGCCCCAGCGTTCGAACTCCGCGATCTGCTCTTTCATCGTCCGGGCGCAGGTTGGGCATCGCATGCTGCCCTGCCAAGGCTCATTCCGCCCCCTTCGCGGTAAAGGCGATCCGCAGCGGACCGGTGGCCGAAGCTGGAAGTGGCACGAGCAGGAAATCATCGGCGATGACCGGATGGAGATCCGCGCCCTCGGTGATCTTCACGCTGTTAGGGTCAATACGATGTTCGAAGAACCTGACGATGGGTCGGCCGCCGCGCTGGGAGCCGTTGGTGTTGACCGCGGCGAAACTCGATTCACCGGCCAGCGGCGTGATTTCGAGCGAGCCCCCCTTTGTTTCCTGCTTCCAGGTTTCCTTCCATTGCAGCGGTCCATCGGCGAGGCGCGCGTCCCAGGCAGGATCGCCGTAGAACGCGACGACATCGCGATCGAAAAGCAGGCCCTCGGCATCCTGGGCCGTGAGCCCCGCGGACTTCGCGGTCTTGCCGACGGGAATCGGTTTGGAAATTTTTCCCATCGGGCTGTCGCTGACCTCGCCGGCGATTTCGGGGAAATGCGTTTGGAGGCGATGAATCAGCGCGGCCTGGTTGGCGAAGAAGGCCTCGTTCAGCGAGTAGCGGCCGGGTTGTTCGACGAAATAATCGATCAGTCCCCAGCCCTGATAGCCATACCAGGTCGGCAGCGTGTAACCGGCCATCTGGCGGACTCCGGCGCTTTTCATGAAGGCGAGGGCCATCGCGTCGGGGCCATCGATGTGGCCCATGAGGCAGTTGCCGATGGGCAGATAGACCTTCGGCGAGGGGCTGTGGATGGCGCGGGATTCGCCCTTGAGATCGGTCGCGAACAACCCGCCTGCTTGGCTTTTCCAGGTGCCGTTCCTGTAGCGATAGCCGATCTGCCAGCCGCGTTCGGTGGCGTGGCCGGAGGTGATGAAGAGGCCGGTTTCGGCTTTCTCCAACGCAGTGGCGATGTCCCAGCTCGAATCCGCCGGACCGGTCTCGGTGACAGCCTTGGCTCCGGTGGATTTCACGACGCGCTTTCCGGCCTCCAGTTCGCTGAAGGTCTGCGCGCTTTCGAGTCGCTCAGTGGCGAGGTCGGTGCCGGAGACCGTGTGATGGATGACGAGCGGCTTCTGCTCGGCGGCGATCTCAAGCGCGTTGGCGGCATCGGCTCCTGTTAGAATGCCCCAGCGGCAGTCGGTGAAGGGATCGCTATCGAGCTTTCGCGTGAGGCGATGGACGCTGCGGACAAACTCAAGGCTGGCCTCGGTGGGCTGGCTGACGAAGCAAACGTCGTGCGGGTGTTGTCGGGTGAGTTCCGGGAGAACCTCCGCCACGCTCTTTTCCCAGACGATGCGTTTCGCCTCGGGATGCTTTTTCTGAAGGGCGTCGATCACCGCTTTCCATCCCGGATCTGCTGACGAGGCGGCACTGCTGACGATCGTGTAGGACGACTGGGCCCCTTGAAGGGCGGTCGCGGCGAGAAGCGCAAGGAGCAGGGATTTCATGGCGTCGAAAAGGTGGAATGAAAAAGACGGGGCGAAGGTTGCCAGTCGAATCGGTCATCGAGCGGATACAGCGGACGGATCACCTTTTCATAAGGAATCGCATCGATCTTCGGCGGCACCGCACCGGGCGAGAGCACGAGGAAATGATGGCGGTCCATCGCTTTCAGCTCGGGCTCCAGGTAGCCGATCTTCACCACGGTGATCGTGTGCAGGAGCGGATCGAGACCGAGCATTTCCGCTCCACGGGTCGCCTGAAAATCCTCCTTCGAGGTCCGCAGCGGCGAGAAGGTGCTGCTTTCGATGTGGATGCCGGCGATGGCGAGTCGGATCGTCGCGCTCATGACTGGATCGAGGAAAGGAGGGCGGACTTGGCCTGACGAATGAGCGCCTCGCTGGCCTCGCGCCACGAGTATTCGTCGTCCTTGGAAAACGTTCCCATGAAACAGCCTTCGTTGCGGAAGGTCATGCCGCCGTTCACCCGGTGTCGGGCGCTGAGGTGGATCTCACGGACTCCGGTGACGCGCACGATTTCCGCGAGATTCTCCGGGGTCACTCCGCCGCCGGGCATCAGGGAGACCCGTCCGGCGGATTGTTTCACGAGATCGGCGATGACCGTAACTCCGGCGGGCACATCGGCCTTGCCTCCCGAGGTCAGGATTCGCTTCACGCCGAGCGAACAAATCGTCTCCAAGGCCTCGCCGAGATCGCGGGTCATGTCGAAGGCACGATGAAAGGTCACGTCGAGAGGACCCGCCGCTTCGATCAGTCGGGCGCAGCGCTCCTCATCGACCGTGCCGCCCGCCTTCAAGCATCCGATCACCACCCCATCCGCGCCGAACTCCCGGGCGACGCGGACATCCTCGAGCATCGCGTCCATTTCCTCCTCCGAGTAGAGGAAATCATAGCCTCGCGGGCGGATGATCACCATCAGGCCTCCGGAAAACACCCGCCGCACCGCGCGGACCATCCCGGCACTGGGCGTGGTGCCACCTTCCGGCAAATTGGCACAAAGCTCCACCCGGTCCGCCCCGCCTTTCGAAGCTGCCAGGGCCGACGCCACCCCATCGATGCAGATTTCCAACATCGCCGTCAGTCTGCCTCCGCCCGGGCGCTTGGCAATCGTCTTCATTTTCTTCAGTTGGAACTTGGAAGTTGGAACTTGGAACTTTCTCCTCCCCCCATGTCCCGCCCCGACGGCCGCCAGCCCGACCAACTCCGCCAGGTTTCCTTTGTTCCAAACATCGCCCCCTACGCCACCGGCTCCGTGCTGGTCTCGTTCGGAAACACCAAGGTCATCTGCGCCGCCACCATCGAGGACGACGTGCCCCGCTGGATGAAGACCCAGCGCGTCGAAGGCGGCTGGCTCACCGCCGAATACTCGATGCTCCCCTACTCCACGCTCGACCGGAAACAGCGCGACATCTCCAAGGGAAAACTCGACGGACGCTCCTCGGAAATCCAGCGCCTCATCGGTCGCGCCCTCCGCGCCGCGATCGACCTCACCAAGATCGGCCAGCGCACGATCTGGATCGACTGCGACGTCCTCCAGGCCGACGGCGGCACCCGCACCGCCTCGATCACCGGTGGCTGCGTCGCGGCGGGCATCGCGCTCAACCGTCTTTTCGCGGCCGGAAAGCTGAAGCATTTCCCGATGAAAAAGCTCGTCGCCGCCGTGTCCGCCGGGATCTTCAACGGTGAGGCGATCCTCGACCTCAACTACCCCGAGGACAAGGACGCGGCGGTGGACTTCAATGTCGTCATGACAGAACAGTTCGAGTTT
>JAIXVN010000351.1 GCA_027483005.1 Verrucomicrobiaceae bacterium | reverse complement strand
TGGTCTTCACGTTGCTCTTCGCCTGGCTGCCTGCAGCTTCGAAAATCTCGCTCTGCTGGGCGGCGACCTCTTCCTCGGACATGCCGGCCTTGATGCCGCGGTTGACCATGGCATCGGCCTGGTTCTGCGTTTCGGCGGCGAGGAGTTCGTCCGGGATCTCGAAATCGACGAGCGTGTTGAAGTGCTCGACGATCTGGTTGACCTTCATGTCATCGATCTTGCGGCGGCGCTCGATTTCCATGTTTTCGCGGATGATGCCCTTGATCTCCTCCATGGTCTTGCCCGGGGCAAGTTTGGCGGCGAGTTCGTCATCGAGTTCCGGCAGCTTGGCGGCCTTGAGTTCCTTGAGGGTGACGTTGAAGACAACTTCCTTGCCACGCAGGTCGCTGAGCGGGAAATCCTCGCCGATGGTCACGGTGACGTCGCGGCTTTCACCGACGTTCTGGCCTTCGAGCTGTTTGGCGAAGCCTGGGAGGAAGGACTCCTCGTTGAGGCGGACCCAGAAGCCCTCGCGGCCGCCGAGGTAGCCGGCGGGCTTGCCGAGGAACTCATCGAGCGGCTTGCCGTCGGTGGTGGAGGTGTAGTCGATGACCGCGAAATCCTCGGCCTGGGCGGCGCGACCTTCGAGGGTCTCGAAGTCGGCGAAGCGCTCGCGGAGGGTGTTGAGCTGGGCGTCGAGATCAGCGTCCGGCACGGCGGTCGGCGGAACTTTCACGGTGACTCCCTTGTATTCGGGAAGCTGGATTTCCGGAGCGAGGAGGAGGGTGGTGGAGAAGGTGAAGCCGCCGTCGGGAAGGAACTCGGTCGTGTTTGGTACACCGAAATCGAGGACCTTGAGGGACTCCTGCTTGAGGGCCTCGTCGCAACCTTCCTGCATCAGGCGGTCGCGGAGTTCTTCGCTGATTTCCTTCTCGTAGCGTTTTTCAACGATCTTGGCAGGGGCTTTGCCTGGACGGAAACCTGGAATCCTGGCCTGGCGGGAGTAACCCGCGACGATGCGTGCGCGCTCACCGGAAACCTTATCGGCAGGGATCTCAACGCGGAGGGAGGCAAGGCACTTGGGCTGCTTTTCGACAACAATGTTCATGGTGGCGGGACCCGGCCTGTGACGCCGGGGGCGGGAAGCTAGGGCCAGTGAGGGGTGCTTGTCAAACCGGGTGTTCGGGAACGTCGGCCTGCCCCGTATTCAATCCAGGCCGGAATCCATGCGCCCTCAAACCGACTACTGTCCCAAATAGGAAATGAAGTCGAGGATCGCACTCAGCACCCCGATTCCAAAGAGTTTCGGGATGCAATCATCAGAAGCCCGTCCCCGGCAACTCGTCAAACCGATCAAACTCAAGAGAAGGGATATTCCGAAAATGATCAAGGCCGCCGAGTAAACCGGCACGTTCTGATCAAGCATCCCGCGTTTTCCGAGAAATGAGGCAAGACTGTAACTGCAGTGCAGCTGCAGCGCGGTCAGGATTGTCAATTGCGGCCCGAAGAAGAGCCATAGATCCTTCAGGTTGCGGACTTGCCAAGGGTTCTTTCGACGAACAGGCGGCGGTGCAGTCGTTTGCTCTTGGGTTGCCTCGCTGTTGAACCGATGCTTCTGCGAGGGGGTGAAAATCGCCCTTCCAGGCATCGGCGCTTGAACCTTGAGATCGGCGTAGTGCAGCCGGAATTCTGCGGTATCGGGGACCATCGGCAGCAGTTTGTGGACGAGCAACCCGTCCAGGACGGCGCTTTCAACCTCCTGGCTGGTCCGCCTGATTGCTTGCGGCGGTGCCGTGATTCTTGAGAGGGGCTTTTGCTCGCCCGATGGCAAAGGGTCCCGGTTGCTTGGATCAAATGAGTGGAGGAAATGATTCACCGAACGGATGCAGTCGTCGAACTTGCGGCCCTTCTGGTTTAGGTGCAGGCCGTCTCTGGAGTGGCCATCTTCCCCAAGGGCGACCATTGAGTCCCCTCCCAATCTGCCCCCCGAATCCCGATTGCTTGATTGGCTCTTCATGTTCTTCGCCTTAACCCGCCATGAAGATGAAGCGGTTCTATCGGGATCACAAAAAATGGATGATGCCAATCCGGATGAGGTGCGCAAAAGTTACACGGACGCGCCGATTCGGATTTCGACCACGGCTTCAGGACCCTAGTATAGCTCGACAAGATAGCCTGCCCGGACGCCGCCGCCGGTGGCGCGGACCCAGTAGATGCCTCGACGGGCGGGGTCTTCGGGCTCGAAATTGATGCCGCCCATGCCCAGGGAGACGTGGTTGATCTTCACCTTGGTGCCGTCGATTTCCCCATTCAGCGGCAGGGCGTTCTCCGGGCGCTTCGAGAGGCGGAAGACCTCGACGGTGAGTTTTTCCAACGAGTCCGGCTTTCCCGCTCCGTAGATCGACCAGGCGTTGCCGTGCATGTATTCGATCGGGAAAAGCCCGTGGCCGGGATAGCTCCAGGTGCCGCGGATCGACTTGCCGCTGCCGTCCATGCACCACATGGCCGAGTAGCTGTCTCCTCCGGAACCAAAGCCGACCTTGCCCATCGGCGGATTGAGGCACCACTCGCGATGGCCCCGAACGTCGCGGTTGTTGTCGCCGCCGTCCTCGATGTACTGAGCGACGCTGGCCTTCCTGTCACCGATTGAGGAGAGATTGCACTTGTCGGTCGAGTGGCCGAGGCTGTGGGAGAGTCCGCCGTTCTTCTTGCAGGCGAGGGCGGCATCATCGGCGTTTTTCGAGAACTCGGCGTCCGCTTTCACCTCGAAGGGCACGCCGCAGAGATAGCGGTAAAGGTTGAGGGATTCCGTGGCCTCGTGGACCTCCTTGCTGATGCCTTCGGGTTTGGGTCGCTTGCCAATTTCCCGGATCATCGCGCGGATCTCTTCCTTGGTTTTGGGATAGAGGCGGCTGTTTTTCGGGTCTTCTTCCTCGGCGACCGGATCCGCCGTGGGAGCCGGATCGGTCGGCTTGACGTTGGTTGGCGTGCCCCAGGCGATGTTGAGGTAGCTCCTGTCCTCCGCACAGAGCGTGTCGATGGGGATCGAGATGGGTTTGGCGCTCAGCTTGACCTCGAGGGTCACCAAGCCGCCCTCGACCTTCAGGATTTTCCCGGTGAGCTTGCGGCCCTTGAGGTCGGTGAAGGTGTAGGCATCCGCCTGGCAAAGCAGGACTGGAATGAGCAACAAGGCGAAGATCTGGCGTCGCATGGAGAAAATGGGTTTGGCGAAGGAACAGGCTCATCCGTTTCATCAAGACCGGACGAGGTGAAGGAGAAAACCAACAGGCTGCGGGGATTTACGAAGCTGAACCGTCGGTCAGACCGCTCCAGGTCCAGATCGTGGGATCGAGTGCTTCCCTGGCTTCGGCCGCGAGAGTTTCGGCTGCTGCGTCGGGCTTGAGCACGGCGAACATCGTCGATCCCGAGCCACTCATCATCGCTCCGGTGACTTCGGGTCGCTCGAGCAGCCACTGTTTCACCTCGGCGAGGAAGCGGTGCTTTTCGAAGACCGGGCGTTCCAGATCATTGACCAGCTCGCCCCAGGGGAACACCTGCGGACCGTAGGAAATGCCGGGGATCTCGGCCGAATCCTTCCAGCGCTTGTAGGCATCCGGGGTGGCCACCCCGAATCCGGGCTTCAGGAGGAGGACCGGCAGGGCGGGGGGCATTGGAGCGGGCTCGATGATCTCTCCGCGTCCGGTGCAGCGCGCGGCTCCGGGATGGAGGAAAAACGGGATGTCGGAGCCGAGTCCCGAGGCCAAGTCGTGAAGGACGTCCAGGGACAGCGGGGAGCCGTGAAGCTGGTTGATCCCAAGAAACGTCGTGGCCGCATCGCTGCTGCCACCCCCGAGGCCAGCCCCGTGCGGGACGACTTTTTTCAAAAACACGTGCTGTCGGCAGCTCAGGCCGCTGGCGCCTTCCCAGGCGCGGACGGCCTTGACCACGAGATTGGATTCATCGCCGGGGACGGAGGGATCCGAGCAGGAGAACGAGAAATCATCCGAAGGTGAAAATTCGAGTTCATCCGCCAGTCCGGGGAGCCGGATCATCAAGGTGTCGAGGGAGTGAAAGCCGTCGTCGCGCTTGCCGAGGATCCGCAGCGATAGGTTCAGCTTGGCGGGGGCCTGGAGGGTCAGGGTGCTCATGAAAGTTTGGTGATCAGGGCCATCATCCGCCCGGTTTTTCCCTGCTCGATGCGGTAGCTGTAGTGGCGTTGAAGATCGAGGGCGGTGTCCTCGCCGCAGTCGGCGTAGTCGGCCACTCCGGCCCGTTCCGCCTGGCGGGCGATCTCGGCGGCAAAGTCGATCTCGTAGTGCGGCGGACGGATGCAGGGGCCCAGGGCCACGACCACGTCGGAGGCCTTGCTGCCGAACTCCCGGGCCATCGTGTCGAGCCCGGCCTGGAGGATGTTGCCCTCGGTGCCTTTCTTGCCGGAATGCAGGAGCCCGACCGCGCCGCTTACCGGATCGGCAAGCCAGATCGGGCCGCAGTCGGCCACGTAAATGGCGAGCACGATCCCCGGAGTGTTCGTCACCAGGCCATCGACACCCGGCACCACCGGAAGTCCGTCGGGAGCGGAGATGGTCGCGACACCCGGCACCACGGCGACACCGATTCCGTGCACCTGCTCCGCGCGCCACCAGCGGCCCTCGCTGCCGCCGATGGCCACAACGGCCTGGAAATGGGCGGCTTTCAGACGTCGCATCGCCTCATCGCGGTCAACCCCGACCTCGATCCCGGGAATGCGTGGCACCCAACCCGCTCGGACGCCTGGCAGGGAGTGGATTCGGTCTAGAAATGGGAGCGCCTCCGTCACGGAGCGACCGTAACGGAGGCGCGATGGATCCGCCAAGCGGGTTCGTTCGCAGATTCCGGTGTTCAGGCCATCACGCGGCCTTTGATGGCGCGCTTGGTGTGTTCAACGGTTTCAGCTTCATCTTCATCCATGCCGGCGAGAATTCCCGCCAGATCCGTTGCGATCTCCTTGCGCATCTTGGCGACGAGCTCAATGCCCTTCCGGGTGATGCGCACCATGATCTTGCGGCGGTCTTCGGCGGCGTGAACGCGTTCCACGTAGGCCAGCTTTTCAAGTCGATCGACGAGGCCGGTGGCCGCAGCGGTCGAATGGCCCATCTTTTTCGCGATATCGGACATGGTCAGATACTCCTCGCTCGAAAGGTAGGTCAGCAGGAAGAACTGGGGAAATGAGACGTTTCCTTTGTTGAGTTCAGATGACAGGTTCAGGATGCAGCTGCGCTGCGTAAACAGGACGAAGTCCGCGAGACGATCCGCGTCGGCGTGGACCGATGCGCTCGAAGCGCTCGATGTGCTCAATTTCATGGCTGGTTGTAGTGTTCATGCTTTGGGACAAGTAAGGGAGCACAACCTTTGCGGAAGAGAAGCTACCAGGGTTTCCGGATTGTAATCAACCCTAAATTACAAAAATTTAAGGAATGTTGACTAAATCGAGGGCTATATTTTTGAAATTACGGCACTTGTGGCAGGGCGGGTTCGCTGCCGGTTCCGGAGTTGAAGCTCGGGGTGAACCCTTCCGGTGCCTTCGGAGTTGTCGTTTCGCCGGGCTTCAACGGCATCTCCGGGCTGGTGAAGACCGCGTCGCCAGTGCCGGGCATTCCGGATTGAATGTCGGCTGCGGCGTATTGTCCGAGTTTCTCGCCGCTGCAGCGCAGGTTCGCGACCCGGTTGTCGGGACCCTGACTGGTCAGGATGCTGCCGGCCGGGACATTCCAGCTGCCGAAGCTCTGGATCATCACGAACTTCCGGTCATTTGAGATGGAGGCGATCCGGCCGACGAGCCTCGACGATGGAGCGGATTCCTTTTTCCCGTCCTTTCTGCCGCCGGCCTCGAACAGCGAGCAACCGGCGAGACCGATCGTGAGGCCGATGATGGGGATGAATCCAGGAAGGCGTTTCATGGCTCCACCATGGGGCCGGAGGCACGCCGCTGCAAGTCATCGAAGGAAAATGCGGTCAGGTGGTTGACGACCTCGTTTCTCTGTGATTGAACCCTCTCGCGCAAGCAACGGATCGGTGGCTGAGCGGTCGAAAGTACCTCTTTGCTAAAGAGGCGTAGGGGTAACCTTACCGAGGGTTCGAATCCCTCCCGGTCCGCCAAAGACCCCAGTCCAGTTCCTCTGGATTGGGGTCTTTGGTTTTCGGGCGAAGCGTTTCCAGTCCGCGGGTCTGAGTGGGCCTGCCTGCGTTCAGGATGCGGAACTCTCCGACTCCTCGGATGGAGGTTCCGGATGGGCCGAGGCTTCCTTGTGGGAATGCTGCCGGACGGAGTTTGCCCCGCAGCCGCAGTCGTGACCGCAGCCGCCCTTGGGGGCCGGTCGCAGCAGTCGGATCAGGAAGATCAGCAGGGTGGCGAGGACGATGCCGAGGGCGACGAGGGTTTGCCAGTGGGGCATGGGGGGAGGGGGTTAGGAAAGGCCGAAGGCCCGACCGATCTGGAACACGACGAGCGAGGCAAGGTAGGCAAAGCCGCTCATGAACACAAACTGGCCAAGCGCCCATTTCCACGAGCCTGCCTCCCGCGCCACGACGGCGGAGGTTGGCAGGCATTGAAGCGCGTAGATGTAGAACACGAGCAGCGAGACCAGCGAGAGCGGCGTGAACAGCGGGCGACCGTCCGGCCAGGTGGCGGCGGAAATCTTCTCGCGGAGGCGGCGTCGGGTGGCGGCTTCGTCGTCGGTTTCCTCGACGTTGAAGATGATGCCCATGGTGGTGTTGAAGACCTCGCGGGCGGCGAAGGACGTCAGGATGGCGGTG
>JAIXVN010000111.1 GCA_027483005.1 Verrucomicrobiaceae bacterium | reverse complement strand
GACGACTTCGCTGAGCTCTATGTCGGCCTCAGCCGTGAGCTCATCTGGGGCATCAACGGTGCCGTGACCTACTACTGGGATGTGGAAGGCGACAACAATGGCTACAGCGAGCTCGCCCTCGACAAGACCTTCAAGCTCCATGAGTGCGTCGATCTTGTTACCGGTGCCCGCCTTGGCTATGCCTTCGAAGAAGGACAGATCCAGCACACCACCCTGAGCGTCGCCGTCAATGTCAAGGCTTCGGACACCGTGACCATTTCGCCCTACCTTGCCTATTCCTTCCAGGGTTCCGCCCTTGCAGGCGTCGATGGCAACCCGCTGAACAACAAGTTCAACCTCGGTGCACCAGTGGCTCCGCAGCGCGACCAGTTCTTCGGTGGCGTGAAGGTTGCCGTGAGCTTCTAAGCCCGGCGAATGCGACTTCCTTGAAGTTGCACCTCACCAACATTCTGGGGCGGTCGTGAAAGCGACCGCCCCTTTTTTTGCTTTGCTCCGACACCCGGCATCAATCACGCGCGGGGATGCGCCTGATCGTAAGCCTGCCTGAGCCTTTCCTTGGTCACGTGGGTGTAGATCTGGGTGGTGGACAGCGAGCTGTGACCGAGCAGTTCCTGGACCGAGCGGAGATCGGCTCCGGCATCAAGCAGATGGGTGGCAAAGGTATGACGAAGCTTGTGAGGACTGATCACAAACGGGATCGAGCTGTGCTTGAGGTATTTCTTTAGCAATAGATCAATGGCCTGCTGGGTGATCCGGGTGCGGCGCTTGCTGAGAAAAAGCGGCCCGGAGGTCACGACCGCCAGTTGCCTGTAGCGCTGGAGCGACGACAGGGCGGGGCCTCCGATCGGTACCATTCTCTCCTTCGATCCCTTCCCGGTCACGCGCAGGGTCTCCGTGGTGAAATCAACATCGGCGACATTCAGTCCTGTGAGCTCTGAAATGCGCAAGCCGCAGGAATAGAAGAGTTCCAGGATCGCCGCATCCCGGACCGGAATCCAGGCCACGGTCTGTTTTTGCAGTGGCAGCTTGAGCGGAAGGGCAAGGAGCTCCTCCATCTGGCTGAGATTCAGCACGACGGGCAAGGTGCGGGCCGACTTCGGCAGTTCCACCACGGCCACCGGGCTCGATTCCAGGCCGCGACGGTGAACGAGGAACTTGTAGAACGATCGCATGGCTGAAAAACGCAGACGGATGGTCGAGCGCTTCAGATCCTGCTTCATCAGGGCGAACAGATAGTCCCTGAAATGGTCCACTCCACAGTTTCTCCAACCTGGAAAGGCTTCCCCGCGGGACTCCCGAAACGCACGCAAGGCCTCGCCATAGTTGCGGGTGGTGCGAGGTGACGCACTTTTCTCCACTTCCAGAAAGCGTAGGAAATCCTCTTCGAGCGTCTCCACCATGGCTGCCGATTCAATTCATGATCCTGGTGGAAACCAAGAAAGAACCCTTCCTTTCAGGGGGCCGGCTCCACCTTCGCCGTCAACTTTGCCTGGAAGCTCCTGACCAGCTTCGCCACTTCATCGCGTGCCAAGTGTTCTTCCGCTGACAGTTCCGCTTCCTGCTCCTGGGTGGCCTCCAGGTAGGAGAGTCCTCCGCGGCAGGCCGACAGGCGGTCGCTGCCAAGATTCCGGTTCCAAACGAGCTCCATCCAGCGTGTTGTCGCCACGGCGGCGGCGCGCCCCTTTCCTTCAATGCATGCCTTCTCGTAGCCGGAAATCGCCTCCTCGATCCTGCCTTCCCGCTCTGCTGCCTGAGCCAGGCCGACCCGGATGGAAATCAGACGGAGGAGATTCTCCTCACGCAGCGGCGAATCGGGATAATCGCGGGCCAGGCGTTCCCTCGTCTCGCATGCCAGTGGTCGATTCCCCAGGGCCTCCTGGGCGGAAGCCTGGCCTGCGAGCCTCAGCGGCCCGATCGGAGTTTCGCTGAACGAGTTTTCCTCAAGCTGCTTGAGTGCGGCGGCCAGCTCCGGCGGGTTGGCTCCAGAAGCAGCCAGACGCTCCTTCAACTCAGAAGATGCCCGCTGCGGATCGAGCACCAGTTCGTAAAACGCCAGGGCCGCCCGATGCATCCCGGATGCAGCCGCATCCGACGCCAGCTTGAGATACACCGCGGAGTAGGCAAGGGCCAGATGGGGCTCGAAACTCAGGGCGGACTGGTTGCTCGTGAGGAAATCGAGAAGGGCGGCTTCACTCTTGCCCTCGATGGCCGCTGCCGCCAGTGCCTGGATTCCGGCGACGATCTGATCGGGAGTGGTCGGAAAGGTCTCGCGATTCCGGATCGCGATCTCGAGTTGTTCGTTTCCTTCCGGGATTTGGCCGAGACGAAAGTGGCACACGCCCAACGTGACGTAAAAAGGCCCCTGCTGGAACTTGTCGCGCGCTTTGTCCCTTTCCACGAGAAACTTGCGGAACCGCGAAATGGCGATCTCCCACCGCTTCGCGCCAACGGCGGATTCACCCCACTTCAGAAGCGCCTTGGTCTGGTAGGTGTTGCCTCCTGACGGCCCCCTGTTCGGATAGTCCCGATAACAGGTCTCGAACGAGCGGATCGCCGCATCCCAGCGCTTCAGCCTCATTTCACAGATACCCCGCCGATACCAGATCACGCCATACTGGGGTCCGAAAAGCCGCAATGCCTCTTCCTGCCTCATCGCCGTCGTCTTGGTCAGCAGCCCGAGAGCATCCTCCCACTTCTCCACCTTCATCGCGGCCAATGATTCCGGAACCAGCGTGTTCAGCTCATCAAGCTCCTGGGCGCTTGCCACTGCAAAAACACAGCCAGCGGTGAGGCTGGTGCGGATCACCCGCAGCAAACGGTGGACAGACATGGCGTGAAAAGATCGCGTGGGTGGAGTGCAACCCGCCGACCAGAGTAGCCTCCGCCTGGACTCCCGACAACTTCGAAGTTCCCGCAGTTTGCGCGATCAAGCGAAGGAGCTTCGTTTTGTCCTTTGAGGAGGCTGAAACCGTCCGACGAATGGAATCTTGGCAAGAGGTCCAACCTGATGGAAAGATTCCGGGGAGAGTGATATGTTCGCCCAGCGTTTTCGGTAGATGTCGCTCCGATCCCGTCCCAAAGCCAGCTCATCTGCACTCTCCGAATCACGCATGAACCGACCCAGTCCCCTCCCTGCCCAGCCTTCACCCGGAAACCTCTCGAAGGATTTGGTGGCCGGTCTCGTGGTTTTCCTCGTCGCTCTTCCCCTCTGCCTGGGAGTGGCGCTGGCATCAAACGCGCCACCGATCTCGGGCCTGATCGCAGGCATCCTCGGCGGCATCGTGGTTGGAATTCTGAGCGGCTCCCACACCAGTGTCAGCGGGCCGGCAGCAGGCCTCACCGCCGTGGTGGCCGTCCAGATCGCCAACCTCGGCAGCTTCGAGGCCTTCCTTGTCGCGGTCATCCTGGCAGGAGCGTTCCAAGTGATCCTGGGCATCGCCCGCGCCGGATTCATCGCCTCATTCATTCCGGTCAGCGTCATCAAGGGACTCCTCGCCGCCATCGGTGTGATCCTGATTCTCAAGCAAATCCCCCACCTCGTCGGATTCGATGCCGACCCGATGGGAGACAAGACCTTCCGGCAGGCCGATGGCGAAAACACGTTTTCCGAACTCGCGAGAGCACTCTCCTACATCCATCCCGGGGCCATGCTGATCGGCTTCCTTTCGATCGCCACCATCGTCGCCTGGGACAAGGTCAAGTTTCTCAAGAGGTTGCCCGTTCCGGCCCCTCTGGTGGTCGTCCTGCTGGGAGTCGCTTTCAGCCAGCTCTTCAGGTCATTCGGCGGGATGTGGGTCATCGAACCCAGTCACCTGGTGGCGGTACCGGTGACGAGCGGCCCGATGGACTTCATGAAGTCAGCCCTGATCTTCCCGAAATGGGAAATCCTCGGCAATTCAGCGGTTTATCTGGCCGCCTTCACCATCGCCATCGTCGCCTCCATCGAAACGCTTCTCAACATCGAGGCGGTAGACAAGATCGACCCGAAGCAACGCATCACTCCGCCCAATCGCGAACTGGTCGCCCAAGGCCTGGGCAACATCCTGGCCGGCCTCATCGGCGGCCTGCCCATGACCAGCGTGATCGTGCGCAGCAGCGTCAACATCGGAGCCAAGGCAGAAACCAAGATCAGCGCCATCTTCCACGGCGTCCTTCTTCTCGGCTGTGTGGTGTTCATGCCGGGAATCCTCAACCTGATTCCCCTTTCCGCCCTCGCCGCCATCCTTTTGATGACCGGCCTCAAGCTGGCCAGCCCAAAACTGCTGAAGCAGATGTGGGGAGAGGGCAGGAAGCAGTTCCTTCCCTTCATCATCACCGTCCTTGCCATCGTCTTCACCGACCTCCTGATCGGAGTGCTGATCGGACTTTCGGTGTCGATCGGCTTCGTTCTCCACAACAACGCCCGCCGGCCACTCCGCCGGATCATGGAGAAGCATGCCACGGGTGACGTGATGCACATCATCCTCGCCAACCAGGTCAGCTTCCTCAGCCGGGCGTCCCTGGAAAGCGCCCTTCGCGACATCCCGCGCGGCGGACATGTCCTTCTCGATGCCGAAAACACCGACTACATCGATCCGGACGTGCTCGATCTCATCACGGACTTCCGGGACACCACCTCGAAGGCCCTCGACATCACACTCAGCCTGAAAGGATTCCGCGACAGATACATCCAGATTGAAGACAACATCCAGTTTGTCGATTTCAGCAGCCGGGAACTCCAGTTGGAGCTCACCCCGGAGCGCGTGCTGAAGATTTTCCGGGACGGCAATGAACGCTTCGTTTCCGGTCAACGCCTCGCCCGCGACCTGGGCCGGCAAGTGGCGGCGACATCGTCCGGCCAGTTTCCGATGGCCGTGGTGCTGAGTTGCATCGACTCCCGCGCTCCTGCGGAAATCGTGTTCGACCTGGGTCTCGGTGACATTTTCAGCGCCCGTGTCGCAGGGAACATCGCCCGCAGCAAGGTTCTCGGCAGCATGGAATACGCCTGTGCCGTCGCCGGTGCCAAGCTGATCCTGGTCATGGGCCATACCTCCTGCGGTGCCGTGAACGCCGCTGTGGACCTCCTGGCCGCCAACAAGCGTGCCTCTGAAGCCACCGGATGCGTCAATCTGGATGGCCTGATCGAAGAGATCCAGCTGTCGATCAACCCCGCCACCCTCAAGACAGAGGACGCCTGGAAAGACGGCGAAAAGGCCGCCTACGCCAATGAGGTCGCGCGCGTCAACGTGCTCCGCACCATGAAAGTGATCCGCGAGCGCAGCAGCACCCTCGATCAACTCGTCATTGAAGGGAGGATCGTGATCGTCGGCTGCCTTTACGACATCGGCACGGGCAAGGTGGACTTCTTCCAGTCCGCCGTCAGCAGTGCGGTGCCTTTGTCATCGGCTCTGGCCAAATTGGTCTGAGTCGCCCGAACTTCGGCTTGCATTTCCAAGCTTGAGTTAGAATTCTCTGCTCCGTCTCTGTTTGTTCGGGCCCCCCTAATTCTACCGGATCAAAGCTAGCCCCAAGCTTGGCACGCCAAGTGCTTCCGCCACAGGAAGCGGTGCGAGCTCTCATTTTCACTACGCCGTCCAATCCGCAATCCAACAACCGAGAAACACCTATTGAAACTAGTCATTAAAAAATCTGCACTTCCCGTGATTTTGGCTGCCATGGCCGCCGTCAATTCCCAAGCGCTTGCCGCAGATCCTTCGTTCACCGGCACTCTTTCCGCTGGCTTTGACAGCGAATACTACTTCCGCGGCCTCTGGTTCTCCAGCAACAACGCCTGGACCAGCGTCAACCTCAGCATCCCGGTGGCCGACAAGCTCACCGCCGGTGTGGGTGCCCTTTACACCTACTCCACTGGTACCGACGGAGCCGGTCCTTCCCGCCTCGACTATGGCGAACTCGACCTCATCGGATCACTCACCTACGACGCTGGATTCGCGAAGTTCGGCCTGGTTGCGACCAGCTACACCTTCTTCGACACCTTCTCGGGTGACATCAATGGTGTTTCCTTCGGCAACCCAATCGCCCCGGATTCCCGCGTTCGTGATGCAGTTGACATTGGATTGACTGCGGCCATCCCGTTCGGAAACGCCAATTTCTACGTGTCCGGCTACTACGACGTCCGGATCAATGCTCCCTACTATGAAGTGGGTGCCGACTACACCTTCAAGATCAACGATTGCTTCTCCATCGTCCCAGCGGCGAACATCGGCTATGGTAGCAACTACTACAGCTTCCCCGAGACCGGGACGGAGAAGAGCGGCTTCACTGCGGCTCGCGTCAGCATTTCCGCACCTTACAAGTTGACGGACAGCTTCACCGTGACCCCCTACGTGGCGGCCAACTTCGCTCTCGACATCCGCGAGGACCTCAACGTGGTTCGTGAGAAGAACGACGTCTTCGGCGGTCTTTCCGTGAGCTACGCGTTCTGATCGAACACTGGATCCAACGATTTTTGGTAGCTGTGTTTGGCGCCGTCCGGGAGGTGAGTGGACCTCATTC
>JAIXVN010000101.1 GCA_027483005.1 Verrucomicrobiaceae bacterium | reverse complement strand
CGGCGAAACTGTCGCTGCCGGGATCCTTTCCGACCACCGTGAACCGGAACTCGTGGGGGCCGGCGGTTAGATCGCTTTTCCCAAACCGGACGAGCCCGTCGTAACCCTCCTTCGCATCGGCCATGTTGAAAGGAGCTCCGACCTTCGTCCCATCGAGACTCAGTTGATAGATGCCGCGCGACGGGAATTTCTTGAACCGCAGTGCCATCTCATAGCGCCCGGCGGTTTCCACCGGAACGGAGAACGCGATGAAGTCTCCGGGGGCCGTGGCCTCCAGCTTCACGCTTTCACCGCCGCTGAATCCGGCTTCCTTGTCGATCTTCGTGGCCACCCGGCCCTTGCCGGAGACCACGTCGCAACCGGCCTCATGCAGCACCTCGATCCCCTCGCCCAGCCGGTCCTTCAAGCCTTGCAGCGCGTTCACGGTCGCACCCGGCCTGCCGTTGTAGTTGTTGAGCACCACCTGCGTCGCCAGCGGACCGAGCACGGCGACGCGCTTCAATTTCGCGCGGTCGAGCGGCAGCAGTTCGTCGCGGTTCTGGAGCAGGACGATCGATTGCTGCGCGGCCTTCAGGGCCACGGCGCGATGCTTCGCACTGCCAACCACCTCGGGAGAAATGCGGCTGTAGGAAACGCTCTCGAAGGGATCGAACTCGCCGAGCCTCATCCGCACGCGCAGCACGCGGGTGACGGCGTCATTGAGGCGCGCCTCGGTCAGATTTCCGGATCGGACGGCCTCGGGAATGTTCACCTCATACTCGCGATCCGAAAAATCACAGCCGGCCATCACCGATTGGGCGACGGCATCGACGTAGTTCATCTTCCCTGCCCCGTGGCCCTCGACCATCGTCTTCACGCCGCCCAGATCGGAGACCACGAAGCCCTCCATGCCCCACTCCTCCTTGAGGATCGTGGTCAGCATCAGGCGGTTCATGTTGTTCGGTGTGCCGTTGATCGCATTGTAACTGGCCATCACCGACTGCGCCCTGCCCTCCACGATGCAGTCCCGGAAATGCGGCAGCCAGAACTCGCGCAGCATCTTCTCCGGCACGAGGGCATTGAGCTTCTTGCGGTCGGTTTCGACGTTGTTGACGGCGTAGTGCTTCAACGTCGCGGCGATCTTGAGATGCCTGGGATCGTCTCCCTGAAGACCTTTCACATAGGCCACGCCCAATCTTCCTGTTAGATGGGGATCCTCGCCCCAGGCTTCGTGGTTGCGACCCCAGTAGGGATTCCGTTCGATGTTGATGACCGGCGCGCGGTAAATCAGTCCCTTGTGCTCGCCTTTCGCAGCAGGATCGAGATGCCAGCCGTTGTAGATCGCGCGGGCCTCGTCGGACAACACGCCCGCCACCTCCTGGACGAGCTCCGGATCCCAGGTCGCGGACATCGCGATGCAGGTCGGGAAAAGCGTGGTGGGCCGATCCCATTTCACGCCGTTGAGGCACTGGTTCCATTGATCGGCGCGCAGGTTGATGCGCTTCACGCCCTCGCCCTTGTGATTCAGCACCTGGGCCTTCTCTTCAAGGGTCAGGGTTCCAAGCAGATCCGCCACGCGCTCCTCGATCGGCCGTGAAGGATCACGGAATGCTGGCACCTCGGCAGCGTTCGCCGTGGCGATGAAAAGGCAGAGGAGTCCGCAGGCGGAAGGAATGCGCATGAGGAAGTGTGTTGGATGAACGCCGGGCGGCAAGCATCAGTTGAGACGCTTCAGCTGATGAAAGGGGTCATCAGCGAAGGGCTCCGAGCATCCAGTGTTGGAGCTTTCCAGAGTGGATGAGGCGCCCGACTGGGACAGTCAGGACACGTTCCCAGCCCATCGCTTCCAGCGGGAAGCAAAAGCAAGGAAACTACTGGCCGAAACTCTCATTTTAACCGGACCGGGCAGTGGATTCGTCTTCACGGGAAAGCGCGCCTTTGGTTTCATTCGACGCCCCATTCCTTGCATGAAATCCAAGCAATGCATCCTCGCTGCGGCCCTGCTGGTCGTCCTGGCTTCCAGCTATTGGTTTGGCTGGCGCAAGGGTGACCGCGAGGGCGGCGCAGGCTCCGGATCGGCCGACGGCTTGTCGGCGTGGTCGGCGAACGGCGTTGAGGACAAGGACGGCTCCCGGACTCGACGGACTCGCCCGGCGGATCTGAGTGCCTACAAGGGTGTCCTGTCGGATCCTGAGGCGATCGCCGCCATGGACGACGATGCCCGGCTGCGCTTGCTGGAGGAAATTGGGAAACTGGGCAATGCCAGTGAGCGGGAGAAGGGCTGGGCCGCCTTGTTGCATCTCATCGCGAGCCTGGATCCGGATCAGGCCATCGAACTGGCCCACAAGCTTCCCCCTGGCGGACACGCGGAGGTGGCCAGGTGGGTCGGGATGCCGCTGATGCACACCCAACCGGCCAAAGCCGCCGCGTTCATGATCGACATGGCTGATCCGAAGGATCTCGGCAGCACCTACACGGACATCGCAAGCACCTGGGTGGACCGGGATGCGAAGGCGACCGGGGAATGGCTCAGCACCCTGCCGAAGGGCCCGGATCTGGATCGGGCTGGCAGGGCCTACTCCATCAAGGCCGCCGCTCAGGACCCGGCCGGAGCCCTGGAATGGGCCGCCTCCCTCGGCAATGAAAGCCTGCGCGCCGAATCGCTCATGGTCGTCTATCAGACCTGGAAAAAGGAGGATCCCGCCGCCGCAGAGGCCGCCCTCAAGGCCCTCGGGCTCACGATGGATCAACTCAGCGCCGACCTCAAAAAGCCAAGGCCGAAGTTGAAGAGTGGCGATGATGACGATTGATCGCTGAAGTGGAAAGCAACCAAGGCCAAGGATACACCAACTGCGGTGAGGCGGGCAGGGGGCCGACCCGCAACCCGTCCTCGTGCCCACATCCGCGATTTTTCGTTCCCTCCGCCCGTCTGGACGCTACACCCTCCGGCACGGGCCTGTCCGACTTGCCCGCCCAACCCTGCAACGCCCATGTGGAAAGGCCGCTTCGCCCAAGATACCTCCTCGCTCGTCCAGCAATTCGGTGAGTCGATCTCCTACGACTGGCGCTTGTTCCCGCACGACATCGCGGGATCGATCGCCCATGCCCGCGCGCAGAAAAATGCCGGGCTGCTGACGGAGGAGGAATTCAATTCGATCGAAAGCGGCCTGCTCGGGATCAAGGCCGACATCGAGACCGGGAAATTCGAGTTCAAGACCTCGCTGGAGGACATCCACATGAACATCGAGGCCGAGTTGACGAAGCGCATCGGTCCCGCTGGCGCGAAACTCCACACCGCGCGTTCGCGCAACGATCAGGTCGCGACCGACACCCGCCTTTACTCGCGCCATGAGGCCGGCGAGCTGATCGGCGCCCTTTCCCTGCTCCAGGCTGCCCTCGTCGGTCAGGCGGAAAAGCACGCCGCCACCGTGGTGCCGGGCTACACCCACCTCCAGCGCGGCCAACCGGTCACTGTGGGCCATCACCTCCTCGCTTACGTCGAGATGCTGGAGCGCGACAAGTCCCGCCTGGCCGATGCCGCCAAGCGCCTCAATGTTTCGCCACTGGGCTCCGGGGCCCTGGCCGGCTCGACCATCAACCTCGACCGCCGCGCCATCGCCGCCGAACTGGGCTTTGACGGCGTGACGACCAACTCGATGGATGCCATCGCCGACCGCGACTACATCGCCGAGATCCTCTTCGCCGTTTCGCTCTGCGGCATCCACCTTTCGCGTCTCAGCGAGGACCTGATCCTGTGGTGCTCGGCGGAGTTCGGCTTCGTGACGCTTTCCGCTGCCCACACCACCGGTTCGTCGCTGATGCCGCAGAAAAAGAACCCGGACGTCTGCGAACTGACACGCGGCAAGACCGGTCGCCTCGTGGGCAATCTGATGAACCTCCTCGTCGCAGTGAAAGGTCTGCCGCTGACCTACAATCGTGATCTCCAGGAGGACAAGCCGCCGCTGTTCGACTCGATCGACACCCTGAAGATGATCCTCGCGGTCAACACCGAGATGATCGCCGCGATGGAGATCCGCACCGAGCGCTGCAAGGCCGCGGCCAGCGATCCGATGCTGCTCGCCACCGATCTGGCCGACTGGCTGGTGAAACAGGGCGTGCCGTTCCGTCATGCGCACGAGCTCGTCGGCAAGGCCGTCGCCGAGTCGGTGAAAACGGGCGTGCCGCTCGATCAGCTCGATCTAACAGCCATCGATCCGGCCTACACGGCGGACGCGAATTCGGTCTTCAACCTCGAACGCGCCCTCGCCGCACGGACCAACCCCGGCGCGCCGTCAGTGGAGAACGTCAAGGCGCAGGTGGAGCGTTGGAAGTAGGCGCCTGCTTCACGGCAGGCCTTCTTCGCACCACCATCCATCCGAGCAGTCCGCAGAGCAGGAGACCCCAGCCGCTGGTGGTGCTGCTGATTCGCTTCAGCTTGAGATCCAGCAGCATGGCATGTCCGCCATCGACCTGGACGCTGCGGCCGAAGGTCAGCACGGTGCCGCGTTCGGGGATGGTGACATCGAGGGCGACCGGTGCCGGATCGGCCGCGAGCTGCTGGGTGACGATGCGGTTGGCGATGGCCTTCAGCGCGGAGTTTTCATCGGCGGTGTTGCCTTCCATCAGGCGGTCGAACTGGGTCGGGTCGTAGTTGGTGTTTCCCTGGAGCAGGGGGTTCTCGTTGGCCGCGCGCTCGAGCTGGCCATTGACCGCCTGCGAGGCATCGCCGCGGTTGTCGAGATAGAGCTTCTGGCGGCGGGTGTTGAGGCCGAGCACCGCCTGCTGGGTCTTCAACTGCCGCTGCTGCACGCGGGCGTCCTCATTCGAAGCGGCATCGAGCGCGTTGGACTTCGCTGCCTTGCTGAGCGCCTGGCTGGCCTTGTCCTGCTCACCGCTGGCGAGCCACTTGTTGGCTTGGTCAAGCAGGGCGACGGCTTCCTTCGCGTCGGACTGCTTCTTGCGTCTGACGAAGGTCTGATAGTCCTCCAAACGGAAGCTCCCGGCTGACGTTTCATCCTTCAGGTCGAGATCGCCTTCATGACCCGCGAGCTTCCAGCCCTCCGGCACGAGCACGCGCCAGCTAAGGTTTTCGAGCGGAACATCCAGCGCGGGGCCCTCGAGCTTCAGGCCCTTTCCAGATCCGGCTGAGTAAACAAAGCGCACCGAGGCCGGACGATCGCCCTCGGGTGCGGGAAAGACATGGAACAACCAGGCATCGCCCTCGCGGACCAGGGATACACCTTCATCATTCACCAGGACGTTGAAGAGCGAGGAATCCTTCGGCAGCCGAAGGCGCAGCGTGCCTTTCTCGACGACCTGCACCTTGAGATCAACGGCCGTCAGCGCGTCGCCATCGGGCGAAAGCAGGGTCGTGAGTGCACCCGAAGCCACGCGGAGCTTGAGCGCGTTGGCAAGGTTGTGGCGCTTCACCTCGAGCGAAAGCGGAGCCTCCGCCTCGGCGACCTTGAAGACCAGTCCGGAGGCCGGAGTGCCGGAAAGCTGCGGCATCGAGGCCTGGACCACGGCCCAGTCGGTGCGCTGCCAGCCGCGAGCCGGGGAAGGGGCATCAATCTCCAGACGACCCCCGGCATGCACGACCACGAAATACGAGGTCTGTCGTACTTGCTCGATCACCAGCGGCTCGATGACCTCCTTGCCCTCTCCCTTCGACTGGCTCTGGAACTCGAGATCGACCGTGGTGTCCCCCGCGATGCCGCGCTGGAAGCGGATGTCCCACAGCCCCGGCGAACCGGCCACCGGAACGAGATCACCCACCCCCGGACCACTGGCCCGCACCGTGCCCGCCGCCGCTTCATCAAGGCCCGGAATGCGGACCCGCAGGGACTTCACCGCCGCGTTTTCAATCCGGTAGCGGAGGGAGACGCGATGCAGCATCTGACCTTCGCGCAGGGTGACATCATGGAGAACCTGGGCGGTCACCCAGGCATCGAGGCGCTCGATCGCGAGGGCGAGCTTCCAATCGGATTGCAGCAGTCGGAACGCCAGCGCACCCGGGCGCACGGCATTGCGGGCCTGCGGCATGTCGCCGAGTTCGCGCGGATCGAGTTGCGAAACATTCGCGCGGGTCACGGCGCGGATCTGAAGCCCACGGTCCGGCACGACAATCATCGTACCAGTTTCACGCGAGGCCTCACGCAAGGTGATGCGGGGCAGGTTCCAGGAGGCCTGAGCGTTCGGTGGCGGTCCGGCGAGGGAAAGCGAGAACTCCTGCTTTCCGATCGTGCGACCGTTGAGGTGCAAGGTCACCAGACGCTTGCCGCCTTCCTTCGACTCGGTCCAATGGCTCAGCGCAGCCCCGGTGGCCGCCTCGATCTCGAGGCCCTCCGGCACTTCCAGCACCACGCGGAAAACGCCGGCCCGGGTGATGGTCACTGACAGATCGGTGGCCAGCACCATGCGGTCCTCGCCAAGCGAAAGCACCTGCCGCGACTCGGCCCGCAGCTCGGGCGCGACCGGGGCTACCCGCACCGCGACCGATGCCTCATCGGCTCCGTAGCGGAACACGCGCTGCAACAAGGCCAGCGGGCGACCTTTCGCATCCGCAGGCAAAAGACGTCCATCGAAGTCCTCCAGGTTCACCACCGACAAGCCCTTCGGCGTCACGGCTTCCGGCTGGGCCTCATCGCCGAAGGCCAGCGCGAGCAAACCGACCTCGCCCGCCGAGCCATTGACCCGCAGCGGAGAAAACGCCAGATCGACCGGCAAGGCGTCGCTGCCACGCTGGGTCTCGACTGTTAGAGCGAAGGCTGCCTGTTGGGCCGGCTCGATCGCCACCCGCAGCTCACGGGTGCGGGGATCGAAACGCCAGCCACCGACCGGACCATCGGACACCTCGCCGACCGTGAAGGCATCCGGCACCTTCAAGACCAGCTCGCCGACGCGTCCCTGGGTCGGGCGGATCGTGATGCGATGACGACCATTCACCACCCCCGGACCCGGAAGGAACAGATTCGAGACTTCCGAGAAATACCGCACCGCCTCCGCCGCGACATCGCGCTGGCGTGGACGGACCTGGATCGTGGTCACCGCAACCGGCGAAAGCACCAGCACCGCACCGCTTTCATCCTCGGGAAGGCCTGCGAGCACCTCCGTTGAGGCTGCGGCGGCCGAGAAGAACTCCCAGCCCTTCTCCTTCCACTGCACGCTCACCTTCTGCACCGCCGCAGGACCGGTCGGCAGCGCCCAGCCATCCTGAGGACGTGGCAGGGGCATTTCAAAGGTCGCATGACCGGTCGCGCGACCACTGGCCTCCACCACGAGGAAATAGGCTTCCTTGCCCTCGAGTGGAGCTTTCACCGCACGCAGGCCGGTGCCGGTGAAGGCTGTTAGAACGGCTGGTGGCCTGAGCAGGAGAAAGCGATCGCCGACGTCGCCGCGCACGGCGAGGTCGATCTCGCCCTGCATTCTTCCATCAACGATCTTCCACTGCTGGACGATCGACTCCGCCGCCCGGGCATCGGTCGCGGCATCCGCTTGCGAAGGCGTTCCCAGCCACAAGCCGAGCATCAGCAGAACGGCGGCCGGGGCCGACTTCGGCATCCTCAAGCGACGGGCCAGGGGCACCACGATGAAGATCAGTCCGGCCACTCCCAGCAAGGCAATGAACAAGGGCGCACTGCCGCGCTGGGCCAGCAGGCCGGAGCCTAACAGAATCATCCCGAGCGCCCGCAGCGGCAGGCTTTTCCTGATGAAGCTGGCCACGAAGGAAACCAGGCCGGCGAGCATCGCGAACACACCGAGCCAAACGATGTTGGCTCCGAGCGGCGTGACGTTGCCCAGCTCGATCGTGATCTGCTGTCCAGGTGCCACCACGGGAGCGGCGTATTCCAAGGCAGGCTGAATGAAGGGCACGATGCTCAGAACCCGGGCGAAAGTGAGGTAACAGGCCCCGACCATCATCAGCGCGGAAATGAAGGCTCCGATTCTGAGATAGCGGTTCGCACTTCCACCAAACACCAGCGCCAGCACTCCCAACAGCGCGACCACCATCACCGGCTTCTCGACGCGAGAGGCGATCCGTTCGAAGCCGGTCGAACGCAGGACCGGCTTCACCAGTTCCGCCGAGCCTCCCTCGGGCACGAGGCGTCGGCCATCATCGCCGGTCACGATCCACTCGCCGATCACCACCGGCGAGGAAAGCACCGGCGCGGCGAGAATCGGCGACGAGGCCTTCTTGGCCTGCGAACCGTAGCGCAGGGAAACCTCGACCGGCTCGTTCGGATCCGTCTTCGTTGGCAGCGGGACCAGGGTCTCATCGCGATCGAGTCGTGCATTCACCGGCGTGCCATCGACACGGGTTTCCCAAAGAGTCGTGTCAGCGGGCAGCTTGAGACGAAGCGCCGAACGACCCCGCGATTTCACGAACAGGCGGGCGTCGGTCACGATCTGGCCATCGCGCGAGACCTGGCTGCCGAGCTTGAGGAAATCCACCACCTGATCGGCGGTTTCACCGGGCTCGAACCACTTCACGTTGAGATCGATCGTGAAATCGCGGGCCGTGTACTGCCAGGCGGCGAGGGTCGGCGCACTGGTCAGCAGACGGTATTCAGCCGGAAGCTCGTTGGCCTCCAGTTTGAGCAGAGGTCCGTTGCTACGGGAAACCTCGTAGTTCACCTGCAGCGGGCTGACGACCTGCACGTAGCCGCGTTCGGTCTGGACATCCAGGGGCCTCACCGCTCCCGGAGAAATCACGCCACCGCGGGCGCTCATCGGTTGTTCGAAGCTGAGCAGGACCGTGCCCGCACCCAGCACCGGACGGGAAAGCGGGACGATCACCACATTGCCTTCGCGACGCCAGTCACGGCCGACGTTCTGGCCGGTGACGTCGATGTTGCCGATGCCTTCCGGCACCGAAATCTTCCATTCGGTCGCAGGGGCACCGACCACGAAGTAGTTCACCAGCACGCTGCCATAAGCCGCACCGGCCTTGAGCGAATAGAGATGGAACACGTCCGCCTGCACCGATTGGCCGAGCGCTTCGATCTTCATCGAGGCCGACCAGTTGGCATCGCGCAAACGGAAGGCCTGCTGGAGTCCGGTGGCCTGCTTCGGGAAAAAGGTCAGCGGCACTTCCGCGAGCGAGGTGGTCTTCGCCGGAGTCACGCGGAAGCCCTGAGCCGAGACCACCCCGACGAATCCACGGCGCGACTTCACCCCTGGAAATCCAAGCGAGGGCAGATCCCAGGCACCCGCCTGCGCGGCCTGGTTCTTCTCCAAACGAAGACTGATCAACTGTCGGCCATCGACCGGCTGCGAGAACAGGATCTTCACCACCCGCGAGCCCTTCACGGCCGTGCCCGCAACCGTGTAGTCGGCCACCGCCGCGCCGGTCACCGAGGCCACCGCGTAGTCTTCCGGCACCGACATTTCCCACTCACGCAGCGGAGCCTCACGGATGTCGAGTTCGAGGTCGGCGAGGATGCGGCGATCCGTCTCGGCGATTTCATAAAGCGTCACCTCGTTCACGCTGACTTCCGGCAGCACCTGATCGGCGTTGAT
>JAIXVN010000138.1 GCA_027483005.1 Verrucomicrobiaceae bacterium | reverse complement strand
GACGATGCCGTCCGCGCCCCGGTCGAAGCAGATCAGCGAGCCGCGCTTGCCATCGATGACGAGTTCACGGCAGCCCAGACTCGGCACTTTCTGGAGACCGGCGGGAATGGGATCGCAGCCAGGGCAGGGCAGCGAGCGTCCGCGCAGATGGGTGAACAGGGTCCCGTGGTCCGGGTTTTTCTCCTCGAGGGAGAAATCGGGAGCCTTGAAGGTCTTGATGAAGCCCGCCTGAACGGTCTCGATGCGCACCGGCTTGATCGTCGCCTGTTGGGGAAGCGGGGCGTCGGGCTGTCCGAGGAAAAACGCGAGCGCAAACCCGGCCGCAGCGGCCAGAGGCAAGGCGACCCGGAACCAGGGGAAAGGACGTTGCGCTTTCAGGCCCGGGGACATTGCGACGAGGAGTTCGCCGCGCAGTTCTTCCGGTGGACTGAGTTCGGAAAGCGCCGTCATGAAGGCGCGGTCCAGCTCGTCGTGTGGCGGCGGGACCTCGCCGCGCTCCGCCGCGAATCCGGACAGGATTTCCTCACGCAGGCTTTCCGGGATGGCGAGGCTCTCCAGTGCCCGGGAAAACTCCGCATCCTGGGCGCGCTCCCTGGCCAGCCATTCGCCCAGTTCGCGATCCTCGGCCGCCAGGTGAAGGGCCTCGGCGAATCCGGGATCAGCCGCATCCGCGCCATCCGGGCGGAAGGATCGGAGGATGAAGCGTGCCTGTTCCTTATCCATGGGTCTTTTTCGATGCCTCCGGTTGAAGTTGGAGGATGTTCTTCGGAGCGGTCGAGGGTTCATCGATCATCTGTCGGCGGAGCAGCTCCTTGCCTCTTGAAATGCGTGACATGACGGTGCCGATCGGGATCTCGAGGATGTCCGCGATCTGTTTGTAGCTGTGTTGCTGAAGGTAAAACAGGGCGAGCGGGGCGCGGTAATTCTCATCCAGCCCAGCCAGCAACTCCAGCGCCCGCTGGCCGTCCATCTGGCGCTCGGGCTCCTCATTTTCCTCGGAAAGCCGCTCCGCCATGGCATCGACGGGCTCATCGGAAAAGCGCGAGGCCTTGCGGCGCTGCGAGAGGAACTCCCGGTGCAGGGTGGTGAAGAGCCAGGTCTTCGCCTTCGAGCGGTCACGAAGCTGATCGCCCTTTTCCGCCCAACGGCAGAAGGTTTCCTGGACCAGGTCGCAGGCCCGGTGCGAATCGCGTGTCATCGACATCGCAAATCGGAACAAGGCCTGATAATTGGCATCGACCAGTTGCTGGAATTCACTCATCAACGGAGGTGGGAGTCCTGCTCATTTGGGTTATTCCCGAAACATTCAAATCCTGCCCAACGTCTCCACGAACAGACATTTTCACAAGGCTTTCACGATGAAACGTTTTTTCCCCCTCTTCCTCGCCGCCGTCCTGCCGGCCTCGGCCGATTTCCGCACGGAGCACACCGACACCTCGCTGAAGGTGTTTGATGGCGACAAGCTCGTCACCGAGTACCGCACCAACTCCCGGGTCCCCTACCTTGATCCCCTCGTTTCTCCCGGCGGTGCCTGCCTGACCCGCCACTGGCCGATGCGTGAGGATGCCCCGAGCGAGGAAAAGGATCACCCGCATCATCGCGCGTTCTGGCTTTCCCATGGAGATGTCAACGGCTTTGATTTCTGGGCCTGGAAGGGCAAGGGCGATGCCAAGATCGAGCACAAGGGCTTCTCGGATCTGAAGGCAGGGGAAAGCTCCGCCTCGTTCACCGTCGATCTCTCCTGGACCGCCGGAGGTGCCACCCAGCTCCTCGAAAAGCGCGCCTACTCCTTTCGAAGGACCGACGCCGATACCCTCGAGATCGAGGTTTCCAGCAAGCTCACCGCTGCCACGGCCGACGTGACTTTCGGCGACACCAAGGAGGGCTTTGTCGGACTGCGCGTGGATCGCTCGCTCCGTCTCAAGGGACCTGAAGCCAAGGGTCACATCCTCAACAGCGAGGGCCTCACCGATGACGCCTGCTGGGGAAAGCGCTCCAACTGGGTCGCCTTCAACGGGCCCGACGAGCGCGGTGAGCCCGCCGTCATCGCCATGATGGACCATCCGGCAAACCTCCGCCATCCCACCTGGTGGCACGCCCGCGACTACGGTCTGCTCGCCGCCAATCCCTTCGGCATCCACGACTTCGAGGAAAAGAAGGACAAGACCCTCGGCAACCAGCTCGTCAAGAAAGGCGAGAGCCTCACCTTCCGTTATCTCGTCGTGCTTCATCATGGCTCGGTCGATTCCGCCAAGCTCTCCGATCACTGGTCCACCTTCTCCAAGTAAAATCCCATGTCACTCAACCGCCGCCGCTTCCTGACCGCCTCCGCCCTCGCCGGCACCTGGTCGCTCCTCGCCCCCCATGCCCGCGCCCTCGGCGCGAACGATGAACTGCGCGTCTGCGTCATCGGCTTCAACGGCCGTGGGAAAGCCCACATCGAAGGCCTGCTGAAAGCCAAGGGAGCACGCCTGGTGGCCCTTTGCGACATCGACCCCGATGTCCTCAACAAGCAGGCGGACGCGCTGGCCAAGAAGGGAACCACCGTCGCGAAGTACGACGACTATCGTAAAGTCTGCGAGGCGAAGGACATCGACGCCGTGGTGATCGCCACGCCGAACCACACCCATTGCCTCATCGCCATGACCGCCGCCGCCAACGGCAAGCATGTCTATGTCGAGAAGCCCGTTTCCCACAACGTCTGGGAAGGCCGCCGCCTCGCCGAGGCGCAGGAGAAGCACAAGGTCGTCATTTTCCACGGCTTCCAGCGCCGCTCGGAAACCTGCTGGGAAGAGGCCATCGACTGGATCAAGGCCGGCAACATTGGCAAGATGACCCTCGCCCGCGGTTTCTGTTACAAGCCCCGCCCCTCCATCGGAAAGGTGTCCGCCCCCATCTCCGCCCCGGCCGGTGCGAACTACGACCTCTGGTGCGGCCCCCGCGAGGTCGCCCCGATCCATCGTCAGAAATTTCACTACGACTGGCACTGGCAGAGCCCCTATGGCAACGGCGACCTCGGCAACCAGGGTCCGCACCAGCTCGACGTCTGCCGCTGGGCGCTCGGTGACCCCGGCCTTCCGAAGTCCGTCCTCTCCGTCGGCGCGCGCCTCGGCTACTCCGACGATGGCGACGTCGCCAATACCCAGATCGTCTGGCTCGACTACGATCCCGTCCCCGTCCTGTTCGAAGTCCGTGGCTTGCCGAAAGAAAAACTCGATTACAAGGGCGGCGTGGACTCCTACAAGGGTGAGTCCATCGGCAACATCATCGAATGCGAAGGCGGCTGGCTCAGCGGCGGCCACGGCCCCACCTGCGAAGTCCGCGACAAGGACGGCAAGGTCCTGAAGTCCTTCAAGGGCAACCAGTCCCACATCCAGAACTGGGTCGATGCCGTCCATTCCGGAAAGCCCCGCAAGATCCACGGCGCGGAGTCCGGCCACCTTTCCGCCGCCCTCGCCCACATCGGCAACATTTCCTGGAACCTCGGCTCCAACTCACCGATCGACAAGATCCGCAGCGCCTTCCCGATGGTCGCCGGAGACGCCGTTGACCGCCTTGCCGCCCACCTCGATGCGAACGGCATCGACCTCGCCAAGACCCCGCTGAAACTCGGCGCCGCCCTCACCATCGACTCCAAGGCCGAAAAGTTCACCGGCCCCGGTGCCGAAAAGGCCAACGCTCTCCTGAAGGAAGACTATCGCAAGGGTTTCGAACTGCCGGGCTGATCACGGCTGTGGTTGCTGTAGCGTTCCGCCTTGGCGACAGGCGGAACGCCCGGCGGCGTCTCCCAGCGGCGCTTTTGTCTTGGAAAATCAGCGGGCGT
>JAIXVN010000389.1 GCA_027483005.1 Verrucomicrobiaceae bacterium | reverse complement strand
GGATTGGTGGGCCAGATCTCCGTTGCGGCCTTGATTTTCTCGGAGGCCTTGTCGTTGTTTTTGGAAAGGAGGTGGGCCTTGGCCTCCTCGATGGCGAGATCGGAGGCGAGCGAGTAGCCGGCGATGGCGCTATCGACCTTCGACGACGGGAAATCCCGGGCGTTGGTTTTCAGGCGGGTGGCGAGTTCCTTGGCCTTGGTGTAATCGCGGGCCTGGAGTGTGCCGTAGAGTTCGTGGAGATCGCGGACGTAGGCGGCGACGCGCTGCTTCTTATCGAGGGAAAGCGTCGCGACAGGCTCGAGATACTCGCCGAGGGCGTAGGCCTCCATCAGCCGCTGCGAGGCGGAGTGCAGTTCATTGCGGGAAAGCATCAGATCGAACGCGTCGATGTACTTGTCCACCTCACGGATTGCTTCGTTGGAGAGCGAGTCGAGCGAGGAAACGGTCGGATTCACACCCACCGATTGGGAAAACAACTTGGCCACATCGGAGTTCTTGTCGATGCGCAGGGTGGAGTCGCCGTCCTTCCAGATCTGGTTGTAGAACCGGGCGGCCATCAGCACGTGCTCGTAGCGGCGCTGGACGAACCACTGGATCATGTTGACCTGGTACTGGGCCTTGGTCTGGACGGTCTGAACCTCGGTCCGGGCGATGTTGGCTTTCTTCAGCGCCTCGATTTCGGCGATGCGGCGGAGCGTGTTGGCATACTGGAGCGACTGGGTGCCGGCACCCGGATTTTCAGCGGGGCGGTTCTGGGTGGCCTGTCCGCCCTGTCCTCCTTGGCCGCCCTGCCCACCCTGTCCGGGCTTCTTGACGTCGCCGAGGCTCTTGTCGGTCTCATGGCGGGCGGCCCAGTCGCCTTCCTTCATGATCCGCTGCTTTTCCTGCTCGATCGAGTCATTGAGAAGCTTCAGTCCGTTGACGTCTTTCTTGGCCAGCATGGCGACGTAGATCGCCTCGGCCAGGGAGCCGCAGATGTTGGCATCGCCGGGATAGGTGCCGGCGCTTGGAAGCTTCTTGAACGCCTGGACAAGATTGGGGCCTTCCTGGCGAAGGGGGGAAATGGTGGCGAGGATCTCCTTGATGTTCGCCCGATACTCGGAGGCGGCTCCGGTGTCCTCGGGAGGCTGACTGAGATACTTTTCAAAGCGCGCCTTGAGGATGCGGTTGTCGCCGAGCGGGATGGTGACGCCACCGACCGTGACGGTCTCCGCCGAGGGATCGAGCATCGGGATCTCCTCGCCGTAGGGGCTCTTGGCTTTTTCCTCCTTGGGGCGCTCCATGGTGGTGTCCGGCGCGGCCTTCGGGGCCACCGGGGCCGGCGGGGTGTAAACCTGGGCGGAGGCGATTCCGGTCAGCAGGAAAAGAGTGGAAAGGGCTTTCATGACGTCGAGGGCTGGGGCTTCAGAGGCGGCGGATGTCGTTGGCGACGGCGATGCCGCCCTGCCGGAATTTCACACGAAAAGAGTAACGCTGCTCGCGTTCGATGTTGAGGCTCTTGAGTTCCGGCGGGATCTCGATGCCGAGGAACTCCGAGCTTCCGGAGGACTCGACCTGCAGGCTGACCACGCGGGTGCCGTCCCGCGACTCATCGCTGCCGAGGATGCTGTCGATCTTGCCGTCCACGACGTATTCATTGCCGCGGAGGCTGTTGGCGTTTTCGAGGACTTCCGTCATGGTCAGCTTGGGCATGCTGCGGAAGCCCGGCTGCGTCTTGCTGAACATCGATTTGCCCACGAAAAACAGCGCGGCGATGGCAACGACGATGCCGATGATCATGCCGGGATGGAGACTGGAGCTGGCGCGTCGGGACATGGGGGCGAGGAAGGGTTTCAGGGAATCTGGGAAAACTGTCGGATCAATCTAGCATGCGAAAAGTGCCTATGGAATGCGGAACTTCAGTCCCACTGATGGCGGCGGGCACCGGCCCAGGAGGCCAGCAGGCCGACCCCGATGTGGGCACAGAGCGTGTAGGTGCAGGCCTGACTGGCGGAGAGCGAGGTATCGATGACCGATTTCACCGCATCGTGGACCTGGGTCTGGAGGCCCTCCACGCTGCCGGACCAGCCCCAGTAGGCGGAAATGAAGGGCCGGGTGAAGGACTCGATGTTTTCCGGAAGGGCGAGCACGGCGCCCGAGAGCGGAAGCTGGAAGCCGACGAGATAGATTGAAAGCAGGGACGCCTGCTCGGAGGTGCGCATCAGCGCCGAGATCGCGAGACACACCGACGTCATCGCGCCATTCACCAGCAGCAGGAACATCGCATGCTGGACGAAGTCGCCACGGAACGGCCCGAACCAGTTCACGAAAAACGCCATCCACAGCGACTGCGCGATCACCAGACAGGAAAGGAAGGCGATCTTGCTGGAAAG
Organism: Verrucomicrobiaceae bacterium; assembly: GCA_027483005.1. Taxonomy (GTDB): domain Bacteria; phylum Verrucomicrobiota; class Verrucomicrobiia; order Verrucomicrobiales; family Akkermansiaceae; genus Luteolibacter. The sequence continues at coordinate 3,851 of JAIXVN010000389.1, read as the reverse complement.
GTAGGCGAAGGGACGCACCCCGCCGAATTTCTCCTTCTCGTAAATCAGCCGCTCGCCCGCGATCTCACGCGCCGAGTTGTTCGAGCCCATCAGCGAGAGCAGCACCACCTGGAACATGATGATCCCGGAAATCGCCGAACCGACCCTGATTTGATCGGCCTGGACGCTGGCTTGCTCCTCGATGTCTGCCTTGATGTCGGTTTGCCGAGTATCTGAAAATCTCTTGATCGGATCCTTCGCCTTGTCGCTGAAAAGGGTCACCAACAATGGGAAACAGATCAGGATCGCCAGTTGCAGCAGCACCTGTCCCCGATCGCGGAAAAAGATTCTCCATCGCCGCGAAAGCAGGGTGCCGAACTGGCTGAGGAAGCCCGGGATCTTCGTCCCCTCCTCCTCGACCTTCTCTCCCTCCGCCGCCTGCTCAGGCGAGGAGGTCGGCAGGATCAGGGCACCGGATTTCACCAGCTTCGCGCGGTTCGCCTCCAACATGCCGTTGTAGGCCACGCTGTGCTTTTCCCAGGACGATTTCCAGCGCTCCGAGGTCTGGGTCGCGAGTCGTGGATAGACCTCCTCGGTGTCCTTGACGGAAAAATAGTGGGTCAGCTGCTCCGGCGGCCCGTGGTAGGCCACGCGACCCTCGTGCAGGACCAGGATCGAGTCGTAAAGCTCCAGGTGCGCCAGCGAGTGGGTCACGGAAAGCACGATCCGGCCATCCTTGCGGGAAAGATCGTGCAGCAGTCTGACAATTTCCCGCTCGGACCGCGGATCGAGGCCGCTCGTGACCTCGTCGCAAAGCAGCAGCTTCGGATCGGACACCAGCTCCATCGCCAGCCCCAGCCGACGCTTCTGACCGCCGGAAAGCACCTTCACCGGCCGGTCCGCGATCGGCGTCAGGCCGGTTTCCTCCAGCACCCGATCGATCCGACCATCGAGCTCGGCGTTGCTCTTGGAACGCACCCGCAACCGCGTGGCCGCCTCGACCGATTCGTCCACGGTGAGCGGATCATAGGCGATCGAGAACTGCGGCACGTAGCCGATTTCCGACGGGGAAAAGTCGCCCTCTTTCGAAAGGTCCCGCCCGTCCCAGATCAGCGCCCCGGCGGACTCCGGGTTCAGCCCGGCGATGGTCTTCAGCAAGGTGGTTTTTCCGCAGCCGGAAGGTCCGACGATCGCCATGAAGTGCCCCTTGGGAATCCGGATCGAGACATGATCCACGAGGTTGGCATCCTCGCCGTCTTTGCGGATGGTGAAACAAACGTCCTTGAGTTCGAGCACGGGGAGAGCGGGTTTAAGAAGGCTATAGACGCTCGGGCAGGGGATTCTCTATCCAGAGTTTGAAAGAAACTCCAGCGGCTCAGGAAGGTTGCGAATCCTCCAGCGGCACGATCCGGATCTTCCCGGCCGGCTTCGCGAAGCCGGCGGACAGGGTCGGGGCGCTGTCCACGGCCGGGGCGGTCTCGGTTCCCTGGCCGAGGGCGCTGCGCAGTGCACCTTCCACCAGTTGCCCGCAATGGATCTTCATCGGCGGCAGCGGCCCCAGCTCGCCCGTCAGGTCGGAGGCGGAAAGTTTCCCGGCCTCCTCGGCGGTTTTTCCTTTCAACAGCTCGGTCGCCATCGAGGCCACCGCGATCGCCGTCTGGCAGCCAAAGGCCTGGAACGAGGCGCGGTCGATCACCCGCTTGCCGTCCTTTTCGGTGAATTTCAGCCACATCCGCAGCATGTCGCCGCAGTCGGGCGAGCCGACGGTTCCCACCGCATCGGCATCGGTCAGCTCGCCTTGGTTTTTCGGGTTGGCCAGGGCCTCGCGCACCTTTGATTCGAAATCGTCCATGCCCGGAACGATGGCGGGCAGCGGATCGGTTGCAAGCCTGCGCACCAGGGCTCATTCCCCGAGCTGTTCGAGGCCGGCGAAGTAGCCTTGGTAGAATCCGAGGATTTTCCAAACCACGAAGGCCACCACCAGCCCGTAGAAAAGCTTCGGGATCGCGGCGGACACGCGTTTCGCGCCGCGCAGGGCATCCTGTTGGAAAAGCTCGGCCCAACGCGCGAGGTCCTGATCGAGCATGCCGGATTCCTCGGCCGTGGCATACGAGCGGGCGAAGGCTTTCGGAAAGGCTCGGCTGGAGAGGAAAACCGGACCGAGCTTGTCGCCGGTCTTCAAGGTGGAGAGCAGCGAGGCTCCCGCTGCGGCGATCCTCCCACTCTGCGCGGCGGTGGTGGCGCTGGTCACGGTTTCCTGCATCGAGAGCCCGGCCAGCAGGCAGGTGTGATAGACCCGCGTGAAACGGGCCATCGCCAGATCGCGGCGCGCTTTTCCGATCAGGGGAATGCTGCCCAGAAACCCATCCACGGCCGCGTGGGTCGGGGCTGCTTTCAGGAGGAACCGGGAAACCATCACGATCACGAGGCCCACCGCGTAGGCGATCGCCAGTTGGATCGCGATGCCTGTTAGAACCGAGCCGGTGGACTCTCCATTCAGGATCGCTCCGGGCAGACCTCCGAGAAGGATGCCGAGATGAAGCAGCACCGTCGGATAGATCATGGCCTTGATCGCCTCGGCGCGCGTGCTGGCAAGCAGTTGGAAATAGTCCGCCAGGTGCTGGAAGGCCTGCGCGAGGCGACCACCGCGTTCGCCCGCGCCGATGATGCTGCATTCGAGTGGGGACACCAGGGCGGGATCGGCCGCGAAGGATTCCACGATGCCTCTGCCCTGCTCCAAGCCCGCTTGCATCAACTTGAGCAAGGCCTGTTGCCGACCGGGAGGATGAGTTTCCTGTAAGATCCGTCCCGCCTCACGAATGCCGAATCCCGCCGTCACGAGCTTGGACAGTTCGGCATAAAACAAGTGCTTGTGGTGGGCGATGGATCGCATGTCTGCCTTTGCAGGCTACTCGCGGCAATGTTCAACGCCAAGACCGATCTGGTCCGAGCTCCAGGCACCACGTGCTGACCAACTGGTTACCCAACCATCTGGTTACCGCACACACTTTGACGATGATCCAACGACGGACGCATGGTCGCGACAGATGGCATCCACGTCGTTTGAAGAAACCGGGCCTCCGATCGCATGAAAAAGATCCAATCATCCAACTGGGCCGCCGCCCTCGCCGCCAGCGCGATACTGGCCCTCGCCCCGGGCGAATCCAGGGCGAGCATCGCCTATGGCAGCATCAACAATTTCGACACGGTCAACGACACCGGGCACGAGTGCCATGGATTCGAGATCGAGCTGGAGGACTGTCACAGCACGGACATCACCTACACCTTCGACTACAACCACTACGGCACCTCGAAGATCACCGAGGACAATTCCATCCCCGGCCATCCGAAGACCACCATCCGCTGGGCCGCCAAGCGCAACCCGGACGGCACCTGGTCCGCCTACACCGCGATCCCGAGCGGCCCGATCTCGCCGACCAACGGCCACATGTTCACCAATCCCTCGATCAACTTCGGCGGCGAGCATTTCGGCGTCGGTTACAACGTCCCCGTCTCCGTGGTGCGCTATCGCTGGCTGATCGATGATGGGGCTGGCAACCTCATCAATGGCGGCGATGTCCAGGTTTCCACGCCGACCTTCACCTACTACCCACCCCAGGTCTTCGACAACCCACTTCCACAAGTGCAGGCCGTAATCCAGCCGCCACCCGCGCCAGAGGTCGAGCCACTCGAGTTCGGGAAAGCCGTCTGGGTGAAGGAAATCCGCACCACTTCCCATAACAACAACCAGGTGAAGCTGCGCGACCTGCTTTCCGATGATCCCGATCGCCCCGACGACAAGAACTGGAAGAACGGCGAGGCCGACGAGGTGGAAACCGAGTGGCAGATCCTCCAGAAAGATTACGGCAAGG
>JAIXVN010000431.1 GCA_027483005.1 Verrucomicrobiaceae bacterium | reverse complement strand
GAAAAGGGCTCTAGGAACTGGAGGTTTCAGACATTTCGTCTCGGGGCTGAGTCTCTCGGGATGTTTCCTTGGAGTCAATAATGGGTTTCAGAAGGAAACATTGCTCTTGCGGGTCCTGAGCGAAATCCTACTTTCTGTTCGCAACCCGTGAAGGGTTTCTATTTTTTCCGATGAATCACCGTTCTTCCAGGGCACTGGCCGCCATTTTTTCCGGGCCGGGGCGTCCTTTCGAGATCCGGGAGTTTCCAATTCCGTCACCTGGACCGGGTGAGGTGCTGGTCGGCACCACCTGCTGCACGATCTGCGGCAGCGATACCCACACCTGGCATGGCCGCCGCCAGGAGCCCACCCCCTGCGTGCTGGGACACGAAATCGTTGGCCGCATCCTCGCATTCGGCCCGGAAAGCCCTCGCCGCGATCTCCGGGGCGACCCGCTCGTCGAGGGTGATCGCATCACCTGGACCCTCGCGGCTTCCTGCGGCACGTGCTTTTTCTGCCGCCGCGGCCTGCCGCAGAAGTGCGAATCTCTTTTCAAGTATGGCCACAGCGCCCTATCGCCCGGACGAGAGTTCAGCGGCGGCTTCGCGGGGTGCTGCCTGCTGCGCGCCGGGACCGGCATCGTGCGTGTGCCGGACGCGATCGAAGACGCCCTGGCCGCTCCGGCAAATTGTGCCGTGGCCACCGTCGCGGGCACGCTCAGGACGGCGGGCGCGGTCGAGGGCGCGACCGTTGCGGTGATCGGAGCCGGTTTTCTCGGACTGACGGCCTGCGCCATGGCTCGCCATCTCGGAGCGGCCGAGGTCATCGCCTGCGATCTGGATGCCACCCGGGAAGCGGACACCGCCGCCTTCGGAGCGACACGCTTTGCAGGACCCGGGGAACTCGCCACGATCGCCCGGGATCTAACAGGCGGCCGCGGGGCGGATCTCGCGCTGGAGTTCTCGGGCAGCTCGCAGGGGGTTGCCGCAGCCATCGGCGTCCTGCGCACTGGTGGGCACGCGGTGATCGCCGGGACCGTGGCGCCGGTCGATCCGGTTGCGCTCGATCCACACGATCTCGTCCGCCGGATGCTCCGCATCGAGGGCCTGCACAATTACATCCCGCAGGACCTTGTCGCCGCGATCGATTTCCTCGCGGCCGTGCATGACCGGCTGCCTTTCGGACGCCTGCTCGGCGAGCATTTCCCGCTTGCCGAAATCGACACCGCTTTCGCCTCGTCCAAACCCGGACGCCGGACTGTCATCGAGCTTTGATCCCGTGCCGCACGGACTTTCACAAACTCGAACTCCCGAAACCATGAGCGACGTCATCGAACGCATCCTCCACACCTTCGACCTCCGGGGCGATCTCGCCTACGGCACCGAAGCGGTCACCCAGCGTCAGCATGCCCTCCAGTCCGCCACCCTCGCCGCAGCGGAACAGGCGGATTCTTCCCTGGTCACCGCCGCCCTCCTTCACGACATCGGCCACATCCTCGATGCCGCCGAGCTGCCCCAGGGCATCGACACCGACCTCGACGACGCCCACGAGGAGCGCGCCTACCAGTGGCTGCTACGGCACTTCGGGCCTGCGGTGGCCGATCCCGTGCGACTCCACGTCGCCGCCAAGCGCTACCTTTGCACCCTGGATCCGGGCTACGCCGAAAAGCTCTCGCCCACCTCTTTCAAGAGCTACCTCGATCAGGGCGGTCCGATGAATCCGGGGGAGCGAGCCGATTTCGAAGCCGAGCCACATTTCGAGGAATCTCTTCGGCTGAGGCGCTGGGACGATCTGGCCAAGGATCCGACCATGACCACCCGGACGATCGCGGAGTTCCGTCCCGTCCTCGAGCAGTCGTTGCTTGCCTGATTGGACAGGCCCGCCGCAGGCCCGCCTTGCGGGTTGCGTGCGACGGCCTTGCCGTTCACTCTGGGGCCAGCCGTCATGCTTTACCACTCGACCCTGAACCCCGCCCACCGCGTTGACCTGAAGGAAGCGATCCTGCGCTCGCTGCCGCCGGACAACGGCCTCTACATGCCCGACCAGTTTCCCGTGCTCGGGCCCGAGTTCTGGTCGAACTGGCGGCACCTGTCGTTCCAGGAAATCGGCTTCGCCGTCGCGGAGGCCTTTTTCGGCGAGGACGTCCCGGCCGCCGCGCTGCGCGAAATCGTGGAGGGCACGATCTCCTTCGAAGCGCCGGTGGTGGGTCTCGCGCCAGGCGATCACATTCTCGAGCTTTTCCATGGCCCGACCCTCGCCTTCAAGGACTTCGGCGCTCGGTTCATGGCCCGCCTGATGGCCTGGCTGACGCGCGACGACGGCCGCGAGCTGACGGTTCTCGTCGCCACCTCCGGCGACACCGGCGGCGCGGTCGCCTCCGCCTTCCATCGCGTCCCCGGCACCCGCGTGATCATCCTTTATCCGAAGGGCAAGGTCTCCGGACTCCAGGAAAAGCAGCTCACCACCCTTGGCGACAACATCATCGCGCTGGAGGTCGAGGGCTCCTTCGACGACTGCCAGCGGCTCGTGAAAAGCGCCTTCCTCGATCGCGAGCTTTCCGAGCGGCTCAACCTCACCTCGGCGAACTCGATCAACCTCGCGCGACTCGTCCCGCAGAGCTTCTACTACATCCATAGTGCCCGACAGCTCCCCGAGGGCATCGCGCCGGTCTTCGTCATCCCGTCGGGAAATTTCGGCAATCTCACCGCCGGACTCTTCGCCACGCGACTCGGCCTTCCGGTCGCGCAGTTCGTCGCCGCCACCAATGCCAACGACGTCGTCCCGCGCTATCTCGCCAGCGGCCGCTACCAGCCGGTCCCGAGCATCGCCACGATCTCGAATGCCATGGACGTCGGCGCGCCCTCGAACTTCGCCCGCATGGAGGCCCTCTTCGGCAAGTCGTGGGAAGCGATGAAGGAAAAGATCAGCGGCTACACCTTCTCGGACGACGCCACCCGCGCCACCATCCGCACGGTCAAGGCCACGCTCGATTACGAACTCGATCCGCATGGCGCGGTCGGCTGGCTGGCTGCCCAGAAATGGCGCGCCGCCCACCCTGGCAGCGCCACCATTACCCTGGAAACCGCGCACCCCGCGAAGTTCCTCGACGTCATGGAAGCCGAGCTCGGCCAAGGCTGCGTGGAGATCCCCGAACGCCTCGCCATCCTCGCCGATCGCGAAAAGGTCGCCATCCCCATGCCCGCTGATGAAGCTGCCTTCAAGGCGTGGCTCAGATAGGCAGGGACCGACCTCCGGGCGGTCCGGCGGGGGACGGATGATAGGGAAACCGGGCGCTTCCGAACCTGGGGGCGTCGTTCGCATGAAATCGGCTCGCTTGAGAATTCGGGCTCGCAGGGGTTGTCGAGCCTCCCCCCACCGGACCGTCCGGAGGCCGGGTCCCTGCCTACGGGACACACAAGTTGCAAACTTGTGCGACTTCTGTAGCATTCAACGAATGCCCGCCGAACACCTTCCCCAGCCACCGCCCGGCATGCCCGCGCCGGCGCCGGGGGAGGAGGCCAGGAAATCCCACCGCAGACTTTGGTGGAACATTGGCTGGGGGCTGGGTTCGTTGGTGTTGGTGGCTGCAGCTCTTTATATGCGATCCGTGACCACCTCTATCAAGTGCCGTTCAGGGATGACGACACCCAGCAGCAACGCCAAACAGATCGGCCTCGCCTTGTTTGAATTCGAATCCCAATATGGAAAGTATCCGGACTCCTCCACCGCACTCGCTGTCAAATCTCAAACCGGTTCGAAATGGGCTCTCGGCGACGCCACCTCCAATGACCTGTTCCAGCAGTTGTTCGTGTCCGGCATTTGTGCGTCGGAGGACATCTTCTACGCCAAAACAGCCAACGAGTGCGGATTCGCCTACATCGTCGGGCTTTCATCTAAGGACGATCCCGCCACCCCGATCTGCGTGACACCTTTGGAGCCGGGCAAGCTGACCTTTGATCGAGAGCCTTTTGACAGTAGAGCCGTGATCCTCCGCGTTGACCAGAGCGCCATCTCTCTCCCCATCGACCCATCCGGCCGTGCCATCCTCAACGGCATGGATCTCTTCGATCCCCGCCAACCGTTCTGGCACGGCAAGGCCCCGACCGTGAAGTGGCCGAAGTAGCGTAACTTTGCAAGTTGCGTGCGGGTGAGGCGGACCTCTGGGAGACCGGATCGTCTGCTTCCCTCAAAGGGCCGTACCCCACACACAAGTTGCAAACTTGTGCTACTTCCGTAGTCTCGACGAATGCACGACGAGCTCCATCCCCAGCTATCGCCAAGTGTGCCAGCCCTACCTCTCCGCGGGGAAGAGTCCAATAGGACTCACTGGCTTTGGAGCATGATTCAATACGCAGCACTTGCGCTTATCATT
>JAIXVN010000103.1 GCA_027483005.1 Verrucomicrobiaceae bacterium | reverse complement strand
TTGCGTGTCCCGTGTTCATGATCCCGGCGCCGTCGAACACAGTGGTGTTTTCCCTGATAACGCAGTTCTCGACTGTTACATTACTAGAATCCCGATTTGTGAATTCCAAAAAAATGCCACCGCCATAATGAGATGAGCTTCCATCTGCGTTACCTCCTTGCACAATGAAGCCGTTCAAAAATGTCGGAAGTGTGATGCTAGCTCCCGTTGTCGCTGTCGGGCCAGTTGTTACCACATGGACACTGTTGTCTGATCGGGTTGCTTCGCTATGGACGATATTGGAGTTATCGTTGTTCAAGAGATCGCCTGACAGAATAGTTGGATTTGCGGGTATGTTTCTTTCCGAAACTGCTGACTCCGTGCCGGCAAACCCACCATAGATCGATAGTCCATTCTTTAACTGGAAGCTTACGTTTCGGTCGGTTCCCGAAGTGGGCTTGTAGGTCCCGGAAGCCACCCAAATTTCGTCTCCTGCCACGGATGCTGTGATTGCCGCATTCAGGCTTGTAAATGCGTTGTTCCAAGAGGTTCCGTTGTTGGCTCCTGTGGCTGTTGAGCGGACGAAGCGTCGGCTCCCAGACATCTGGGTGGCAGTTCCGCTAAGCGAGAGGGTAAAAGAAGGTTGGCCAGAAGTATTGGAAGGAATCGTCAGTGTGGCAGACCGTGATCCTGTGGATGTTGGTGAAAATGCCAGTCTTATGAAAGACGATTTACCAGGAATAATTGTGTTTTCCGACTGAACTAGGATGGAATATTCTGAAGCTGCAATACCCGATAGGGTTGCTTGTGACACCAGCAAATCCAGATCACCGATGTTTCTCAAAGTGATAGTTTTTGAATAAGTGGCACCTACGTTGACATTTGGAAATGTGACACTACCGCTACCCGAGGTGAGAATGACTCCTGCTGGTTGCTCTGTCTGAATGACAGGAAGTGCATGAGATGTGGACAGGATCAGCAATGCTGCAAGCGCTGAAATGTTCAGAGTATTCATGGAATAAGATCGGTAGGCTGTTTTCTGGTGGAGGCTTCGTGGGGCATGACGCTGACAACCGCTATGCTACTGCCCCTGTAGGACTCAAGATCAACCATGGCCGGGACGTCACCGGCAAGGAAAAAGAGGGCGGCTCCATGAAAATATTCATTGTCAAGCCTATGTTGGGTTCAATGGAAACTGATTATTGCGAAATGTGCATCAAAAACACCCTCTCCCGATTTCCCGAGAGAGGGTGTCCCATGAATCACATCCGCCGATGTTGGAGATCAGGAGTATTCGCCTGCCACCAGATTGATGCGGCAGGCTGCGGTGCCATCGAGTTCGATGAGGGCGGGACCCTCGTTCGCGGCGAAGACCGTGGGAGCGTTGACTTCTTTGGTCGCGGCACCGACCGGCACCTGGCCGCGAGTCGCCATGAGCGAGACCGTGTCACCGGAGGCCAGTGCAAGGCCGAGGTTGGCGCTCAGGGTGATCGTGCCGGCCACAGCATCGACCGAGGAAATGACTCCACGCACGCCGGTTCCGGTGGCATTGGAGAACAGAACCACCACATCGTTCGCAGCGGCACCGATGTAAGGAGGCGCGTTGATGACGGTCTGGTTGGCAGCGCTGGCGGCCGTGACGGTTGTCACTCGCGACTGCGAGCGGAAGGTCAGGAACGATGCCGCCTTGTCGGAGGTGGCGCTCGCATACTGGACACGGACACGGTCGAATCCGCTGGCGGGGACGACTACATGGCTGAGAGTGGATCCGGCATTGCCGGTAAAGCTAAAAGGAATCATGGCGATGTTTTGCTAGGTGTTGGTTAGAATGGCTCAGGCTTTGACGAGGCGCTTGAGGGCGTCGCTCTTGCCCAACGTGAAGCCGTAGAGGCACTCGATGGTGACGAACACCTTGTTGGCACGGGTGTCGGTGAATCGCAGGTAGCCGAAGGTCATGCCGGTCTGCGGGTCGGTGACAGCACCGGCTTGCTGGTATTCGGCGACGGGCTGAAGGTAGCGCATCGCCACGGCAACCGCGCTCGGGTGAACCGCAAATCCGACGAGCTTTTCCGCACATTCGGGTCAGTCCCGAAAATCGAGTGTTCCTGCTCACGGTCGCTATCGGCTCGCTCTTCGGATGGCCCCCCGATCTGGTCGTAGCCGGTGGCCATCACGAAACGGCTTGGTGACAAGGTGGGGAAGCTGAGACTGATTGACCCATTACGCTGTCACTTGCGTCCAGCCCGACATCGGAACGCGGAGCAGGGGGAATTCCGATCTGACTTGAGCGATTTCCGGATGTCTCAGCGTATCAGGGCGACTGCCTGAGTCTCTACTCATGTCAAAACCCATGAAGCGCCTCCCTTTCCTCCTCGCCTGCCTGTTGGTGGCATCGTGTCCAGCCATTCAGGCAGCCTCGCCAGGCTCGAAGCCCAACATCCTCATCCTCTACGCCGATGACATGGGCTACGGCGATCTCGGGGCGAACAATCCGGCCTCGAAGATCCCCACTCCGCAGCTCGATCGACTGTCCGCGGAAGGCATGCGTTTCACCGATGGCCACAGCTCCTCGGGAGTCTGCACGCCGTCGCGCTATGCGATGCTGACCGGTCGGCATCATTGGCGGGACTTTCACGGCATCGCCGGAGCCTTCGATGGCACGGTCTTCAAGCCCGGGCAAGTGACCCTTCCCGGGATGCTTCGTCAGCAGGGATACGCCACCGCATGCATCGGCAAGTGGCATCTCGGCATGGACTGGGATGGGATGCGGAAGGAGGGAACGCCGAAGAAGTCGATCAAGCACGAGGACTTCGATTGGACCCGGCCATTCCGTGGTGGGGCTCTGGATCACGGCTTCGATTCCTACTTCGGTGACAACGTCATCAACTTTCCTCCCTATGCCTGGATTGAAAATGACCGGCTCGTCTCGCCGCCGGACACCACCCTGACCGCCGTGCCCGGAAAGCCGAAGGAAGGCGAGTGGGAATGCCGGCCGGGGCCCGCGCGCTCGGACTGGGACTTCTATCAGGTCCTGCCGACGCTCACCAGCAAGGGCGTGGAGTTCATCCGCTCGCGCAAGGGAAAGGATCAGCCGTTCTTCCTCTATTTCCCGCTGCCATCGCCGCATGCGCCGATCATCCCGACGGCCGAGTTTGATGGTAAATCAAAAGCAGGCGCCTTCGGAGACTATGTGGCGCAAACCGACGATTCCTGTGGGCAGTTGCTCGTGGCGCTTCGTGAGAGCGGGCTGGAGTCCAACACGATCGTGGTCTTCAGCGCCGATAACGGACCGGAAGTCTATGCCTATGCTCGGGATGAGAAGTTCGACCACTGGTCGGCCGCACCCTTCCGGGGACTGAAGCGCGACATCTATGAGGGCGGACATCATGTTCCCTTCGTCGTCAGGTGGCCCGGAGTGGTGAAGCCTGGAGTGGTCCGCGATGCCCTCATTTCGCAGGTCGACCTGATGGCCACTTTCGCAAGCCTGGTGGGCTTTTCCCTGCCGAAGGATGCCGCGGAGGATTCATTCGATTTCCTGCCGTGGCTCAAGGGAGAGGCGAAGTCCTCGCCGCGCACGATGATGGTTCACAACACGAAGGCCAAGGACTACGCCGTCCGTAGTGGCGACTGGCTGTTGGTGGATGCGCGATCAGGATATGGCCAGGTGGCCCCGCCGAAATGGAATGAGAAGCACGGACAGGGTCCGGACGATGGCCAATCGGTTGAACTCTACAACCTCAAGGAAGACATCGCCCAGCGCCACAACCTCGCCGCGAAGTTTCCCGAAAAGGTCACCGAGCTCCAGGCCCTGCTCAAGAAGATCCGCGAGCAGGGACACTCTGCTCCGCGATTGGACTGATCTTTGATGACACCCAGGGACTCCATTGTGAAACTTCTCCTCCATTGCCTGCTCGGCCTCGTCATGACCGGTGTGGCTTCAGCGGATTCCGCGAAGCCCAACATCATTCTGGTGATGCCGGATGACGTCGGATATGGCGACTATGCCTGTCTTGGCAATCCCGTGATCAAGACTCCTGCGGTTGACTCCTTCAGGAAACAGGGCCTGCTTCTCAGCCAGTTTCACACCAGCCCGACCTGCTCGCCCTGCCGGTCCGCGCTGATGAGTGGACGACATGAGTTCAAGAATGGGGTGACCCACACCATCCTCGAACGCGAGCGGATGAGCCTGAAGACCTTCACCTTGCCGCAGATGCTCAAGACGGTGGGCTACACCACGGGCATCTTCGGCAAGTGGCATCTCGGCGACGAGGAAGCGTATCGACCCGAGAATCGGGGCTTTGATGAGGTTTACATCCACGGCGGTGGAGGCATCGGACAGACGTTTCCCGGATCCTGCGGTGACGCGCCCGGCAACACCAACATCGATCCGGCGCTGTGGCACAATGGTAGGTTCGATAAGACCCAGGGCTATTGCACCGATCTTTTCTTCACGCAGGCGATCGACTGGATGAACGAGAAACGTGCATCGAAGCAACCCTTCTTCGCCTACATCCCGCTCAATGCCGCCCATGCGCCGCTGGTGGTGCCCAAGAGTTGTTATGAGCATTATCTGGGCATGCCCGGCGTGAATCAGGAGGCCGCGAAGTTCCTTGGCATGATCGAGAACATCGACACCAACTTCGGCAAGCTGCTGGCCAAGCTCAAGGACTGGGGGATCGAGGAGAACACCCTGGTGATCTACCTTGGTTCCGACAATGGAGGCACCGTTGGAACCAGGATCTTCAACGCCGGGATGCGGGCCGGAAAGGGGACCCCTTATCAAGGAGGAACTCGTGTGCCCTGCATCGTCCGTTGGCCTGCGGGAGGGATTTCACCTGGAGCCGAGAGCAAGGGCCTGAGTGCGCACCTCGATCTCTTCCCGACGCTTGCGGAAATCACCGGGGCGAGCTTGTCCGTCGAGGTGAAGAAACAAGTGGAGGGACGCAGCCTGGTTTCCATCCTGAAGAACCCAAAGGCGGAGTGGCCGGATCGGACGCTGGTCCATCACGTCGGTCGCTGGCCGAAGGGCAGGGCGGAGGAGTGGAAATACACCAACTGCGCGATCCAGAACTCAAGGTTCACCCTGGTGGCGAACAAGGAACTCTACGATCTAACAAGTGATCCCGGCGAGACCCGCAACGTCATCGACGAGCACCCGGAGGTCGTCGCGGAACTCCGCAAGGCCTACGAGAGCTGGTGGTCGGAAGTGAAGCCCCTGCTGGTCAATGAGGATGCGGTGGGGCCGAAGATCAATCCGATGAAGGAACTCTACTGGAAGCAGTTCGGAGGTGGACCGGATGAGGCGCTGCGCAAGCGAATGGATCCCGCCGGAAAGTCGAACTGACGATGCTCATTTCGGCAGCACCCAGATGTTCCGGTAGAAGACCGGATTGCCGTGGTTCTGAAGGAAGATCGGACCGCCTTCGTTCTTGAGTGGCCCGCTGAGGGGCGACGAGGTGGTGTTGGTTCTGAACAGCTCCTGGTTGTCCTGAACGACGACACCGTTGAGCCTGACCGTGATGCGAGGCCAGGCGGTTTGCTTTCCTTCTGAATCGAACTTCGCCGCTGTGAACTCCGCGTCATAGGTCTGCCACACCAGCGGAGGCAGGCACAGGTTGAGCTTGGGCGTGGCGATCGAGTAGATGCCGCCGGTCTCGTTCTGCTCGCCCTTGAGCCCGAATGAATCAAGGACCTGGGTTTCCCAACGGCCTCCATAGTAGATCCCGCTGTTGCCTCGATCCTGGCCCCTGGCGTCGGGCTTGTAGGGGGTGATGAACTCGACGTGAGCGGTGAAGTCGCGGAACTTCGGGACGCTGGTGCAGTTGGTCGCCGCGAGTAGTCCGTTCTCGATCTTGCCGTTCTCCCATTGATCGGTGTTGCTGCCGTCGAAGAGCACCACCGCACCGGCAGGTGGTTTGGCTCCCAGGGTGGGGCTGCTGCGCTCGATGCGGGGCAGGGTGTGGGTGCTGCCGTCCGCCAGTGTGAGATGAAATCCGGAGGCATCGATGGTTCCGGTGGTCTTGTCCTTGTCGGAGGAAAACGTGACGCCTTTGTCGCCACGGGTTCCCTTGATCTGAAGGCGGCTCTTCTCGCGGGTCCAGCCACAGCCGGGAAGGCCTCCCTCCAGAACCCAGGCATCGAAATTGCCTTTCCCCAATGCCACGACCTGCACGCCCACGGCGGCTCCGGGTTTGTCGGTTCCGTATTCACCCTGGATGGAAAAATCCGGATCCTCGGCGATGGCGGTCTTGGCGGAGGTCCACACACGTTGTGGATCGCCCGGAGCAGCCGTGGCGAGGGAGGCGGAGAGGAGGATCAGGAGACCAGTGGCTTTCATGGTGGTGGGTTGTTAGAGGCTGTCTGAAGTGTTCCGAAGAGGCGTTTGAACCACGGATCAACAGGATGGACACGGATCAAGAATTTGAAACAGATCTCAAGAACAGGTCGCTCCTTGGAGGTGAATCTTTTCTTTCATCCGCGTTGATCCTGTTCCTTTGACGATGGATTGAAGGTGCGAGTTCGGCCATTTCCGCTGCGTTCCG
>JAIXVN010000527.1 GCA_027483005.1 Verrucomicrobiaceae bacterium | reverse complement strand
TGAGAACGAGGAAAGCCACACCAGAAGATGGTCCGCTTTTTGTGGCAGCAGGATCCTCACATCCGTCCCACGCAAGGACGCCGTCTGAAGCGCCGTGACCACGCCCTCATCGGGCACGAAATACGGCGACGCGATCCAGAGCCGCTTCCGTGAGGTGTTCGCCGCCTCCGCGACCACCAGTTGCCAGGAATCTCCCGGGTCGGCCGGGCCGGTGGGGATGATCACGGCCTCCTGATCCGCTGGTCGTGCGTCCGCCTCCCAGGTCAGTTTTGGAACCTCGCCGCAGGCCCAGTACCAGTCTTCCAAGAACACCAGCTGCACCGCCTGCACCGCCGGACCGGAGAGTTTCAAATGCGTG
The DNA here is from genome assembly GCA_027483005.1 of Verrucomicrobiaceae bacterium. Lineage (GTDB taxonomy): Bacteria > Verrucomicrobiota > Verrucomicrobiia > Verrucomicrobiales > Akkermansiaceae > Luteolibacter. Next base: position 2,631 of record JAIXVN010000527.1, on the reverse strand, counting down.
TCGCGCCAGGCCCCGATGCTGGCATCCTCGCCCAGATACTCGTCGCCCACATTCAGCCCGCCGAGAAAGGCCTCGCGTCCGTCCACCACCACGATCTTGCGGTGGTTTCGGAAATTCATCTGAAGCCGCGACCACCAACGGCGGTTCGTCCCGAAGCAGTTGTGCTCCACCCCGGCCTCCTTGAGCTCCCGGAGGAACGAGCGGGACAGCTTGCTGGAGCCGATCTCATCGAACAGGAAATAGACCCTCACCCCGGCCTTCGCCCGCTCGATCAAGGCATCCTTGAACCGGTTGCCGACGCGGTCGTTCTTCACGATGTAGAAATTCACCAGCACGTAGTCGCGCGCCTTCGCGATCGAGCCGAACAGCTCTCGGTAGGTTTCCTGGCCATCGATGAGCACCTTGAGCTCGTTTCCCCGCGTGAAAGGCAAGCCACCCAGCAACCGGGCCCCGCGGGCAAAGGCGTCCTCCACCGGCAATTCATACTCGCGCAACCGCTCGTGCATGTCGTTCGCCAGCTTGCGGAGGTTGGCGTCCTCACCGCGACGACCCTTGACATAGCCCTCGAAACGACGCCGCCCGGCGATCCAGTAAAGCGGGATGGCCAGGAACGGAAACATCGCCAGCGAGACAATCCAGGCGATCGTTCCCTGCGCCGTCCGCACGTGCATCAAGGCATGAACCACGTGAAGGAATCCGATCGTGTACAACAGAATGACCCCGCCCAATTCGAGCGCGATGATCCAGGGTTCCTGCGGCATGTCGCCAGACTAGCAGCCTGATTGGCGAAGTCCAAGACTCGTCTAACGCCGGCCCGCACCCGTCCATCATGAAAGATTTTTGAAAACCTGATTGACGGTCGGCGCGGGATGACATATCTCCCTTGCGACTCCAAAAAAACGCCAATGCCTTACCAAGCCACACGCACCCCGAACGCCAGCTGCCTCGTCAATGAGGTCGCGCTGTCGTTTGCCGGGATGTCTTGGCAGGCGGGCGAACTTTCCCAGGGCAAACGCCCACATTCCTCCCAGGGAATGATTGCCGCCGCCGGCAAACCCAGCCACGGAAGCAGGACAAGGCCTCAAACGGCCTGAACGCAGCGAAAGAAACCGATTTCCACGCCGCCCTGCTTCCCACCGGAAGCGGGGCTTTTTGTTTTCCACCCGATCCAACCTTCCACTCCTCCGAACCCCACCCCGATCCACCCATCCATCCACTGACACGACCACTCATCTCCATTCCGCCCGGAATGGATCCGGCTCCGAAAGGATTTTTCGTTCATCTCTTTCCCTATCATCGGGGGAGGATCTGATAGATAAGTCATCGAGGAGTCGCGCCCATCACCCGCCAACCGACTCCATCATGACCCTTTCCCTGCTCCATCGCGCCACTGTCCTGGTCCTGAACCGGAACTGGCAGGCGATCCATGCCGTCACTCCCGCGGATGCCTTCGGGTATCTCACGGCAGGCACGGCGCGGGCGCTCCGGATCCAGGGGCTGCACGACATGCAGCCCCTGGATTGGGAGACGTGGAGGCAGCTCGCTCCCGGCGAGGGCGATGCCTCGGTCGGCACCACCACCGGTCGCGTCATCATCCCGACCGTGATCGTGCTGAACCGCTACGATCGTGTCCCGATGGTCCGCCCCGCCTTCAACCTGCGCGGCATCTGGGAACGCGATGGCGGCCGCTGCCAATACACCGGCCGCGCTCTCAGCGCCTCGGAAGCCAGCATCGACCACGTCCACCCGCGCTCGCGCGGTGGGGCGGACGCCTGGGAAAACTGCGTGCTTTCCGATCGTGCGGTGAATCATCGCAAGGGCGCCCGAACGCCCGGCGAGGCCGGACTGCGTCTGCTTTCCGCGCCTCGCGCCCCACGCCCGGTCCCCTCCACGCTGAGGATCCGGAACCTCCACCAGATCGAGGACTGGAACCACTTCCTCCAACCCCTCCGCCGCGCGCGGAATGAATCAATCCCCACTTCACCCCCTCTGAACTCATGAACTTCCGCCCTTACCCCACCCTCGAAACCGAGCGCCTCATCCTGCGTCCCTTCGTGCTCCGCGATGCCCTGCGCGTCCAGGCCTGGCCGGTGACCGCCGCGTCGCGGAAATGACCGCGGAAATCCCGTATCCGTATCCCGATGGGGTCGCGGAGGCCTGGATTTCCTCGCATCTCCTCGAATGGCGGACCCACCGCCAGATCGCCCTGGCCATCACGATCAAGAAGACCGGCGCCCTCATCGGCGCGGTTTCCCTTCGGCTCTTCGCCCAGGGCCCCCGTGCCGAACTCGGCTACTGGGTCGGTGTTCCCTACTGGAACCACGGCTACTGCACCGAAGCGGCCCGCGCGCTGGTGACCTACGGCTTCGAGGAACTCGAACTGAACTCGGTTCAGGCCCGCCATCGTCTTGAAAACCCGGCTTCGGGCCGCGTGATGGAAAAGCTCGGCATGCGTTGCGAAGGCGTGTCTCCCCATGCCGGCGTCCGCAATGCCCAGCTGCTCGACCTCGTCGATTACTCGATCCCCGCCGGGAACTTCCGCGTCCGCCATCCGGCCGCGTGACCCCACTGAAATGCCCTTCTTGAACGAACACGACCTGAAGTCGCGGCCGGCTACCCGGCCGGACCGCG
>JAIXVN010000252.1 GCA_027483005.1 Verrucomicrobiaceae bacterium | reverse complement strand
GTGACCGCCTTGATTGCCGTCCCTGTCGCGAACGCTGCCGACCGCATTTGGGACGCGACGACCTACTCCCAGGCCACCAAGCTGAATGGAGGCAAACTCTTCGCGTGTCTCAACGCAGCGATGATCCCGTGAGACCATTCCAGGAACCCTAAAGCTATCCGGAGAAACCAGTCATGAAACAACGCTTCAATTTGTTCCACGCCGCCAGCGCCCTTGCGATCCTGTCAGCCATGCCTGCGATGGCTTTGGATTACCAGTGGCGGGGAACCACCAACGCCACCTGGAACACCGCGACCAACTGGCTCCTGCAAGGCGCTACGACAACAACCGCTCCGACAACCGGTGGAACCTACACGAATGACCGTCTGCTCATCATGGACGGAACCGGTGCGGATGCCGTTTACAACCCGGGCACCGGGGTGACCACCACCTTCGGAGGTGACCGTGGCATCCTGATCGGCACAAGCGGCTTTACCGGGGCCCTGACTGTGCAAAGCGGCATCCTGAGGACCACGGGTGGGACAAACAACCCACTCATGGCTAACGGAGTGAATGCGACGCTCCTCATCAATGGCGGCACGCTGGATGTGAGCAGCAACAACACCAACTTCCTCCAGATCTTCAACGGTACTGCCGGAGTGCAATCCACCATTTCCATCAGCAACGGAGGCTCATTCATCGGCAACGGATTCGATCTGACCTCCAACCAGAATACGGCGAACAACTCCGGCGTTGGCGTGATCAACCTGGACGGAGGAACCTTCGCGGTCAGAAGAATCCTGCGCACCATCACGGCCGGAACCGGAACCAGCACCCTCAATTTCAATGGCGGCGTGTTGCAGGCCAGAGCGAGCGACACCACGTTTTTCAGCGATCTTTACAACACCACGGCCGTCGTGAAATCCGGCGGAGCAAGAGTGGACACGAACACCTTCAACATCACCATCGGTGAGATACTCACCCAGGATTCCGCGCTCGGTGCCACGCTCGATGGCGGACTGGCCAAGACTGGCAGCGGGACACTGACCCTCTCCGGCACGAACACCTACACCGGTGGCACCACCATCAGCAATCCCGACGACACCAGTGGCATCGTCGTCGCCAATGCCTCGGCACTCGGCACGGGTTCCGTCCTGGTCAATGGTGCCCAGCAATTCAACCCCTCGCTCGCCGTCAATGGCGGCTTGACGGTGACCAACGCGCTGACCCTCAAACGAGGCGTTGGAGCTTCCACTTTCCGGGCCGTCCTCGGACTCGGTGCCAGCTCGAACTGGAGTGGCAACATCACCCTCGACAACGCCAGTGCCAACGGATTCGCCGCCATCAGCGCAGGCGGCACAGATGCCGCCACCGCCAGCATCGTTTCTGGAAACATCGGATTCAGCACCCTGGGCAGCGCCGCCCAACCCGCGCTGGTCCTCCGCGGCGGCGGCAGGACAGGCAAGGTGACCGGTTCGATCTCACTCTCCACCGGCACCGTGCAGTTCCTCGATGCCACCCAATGGGAATTCAGCAATGCCTCCAACACCTGGGGCAGGCTCGATATCAACAACGCGGGTGCCATCGCCACGGTCGGCGCGGCCAACACCCTTTCCTCCACCGGCGTGGTCTCCTCCACCGTCGGCGGAACCATGAGACTCAACAACCAGGCGGGAACCGACGCCTACAGCCAGACCATCGCCGGTCTCGACGGAAACGTGAATGTCGGCCTGAGCACTGGTAGCGCCACGCTCACGCTGAACACCAGCGCCGACCAGTCCTCTTCCGGCGGCATCTCCGGAGCCATCAGCCTGGTGAAATCCGGCTCTGCCAGGCAAACCCTCTCCGGTGCCAACACCTACACCGGAACGACCACCGTCAATGGCGGCACTCTCGCACTCGGGACCACCGGAACGATCAGCAGCGGTGACCTCACCGTTTCCTCTGCCACCCTCGATCTACGCAGAGGAACCAGCACGCGCGTCCCGGACGTCGCCAACCTCAATCTATCGAGTGCCACCCTTGAGATCGGCCTCAACGCCAGCGCCGACGGACTCAATGTCATCGGTGCCGCCATTCTCAGCGGCACCAATACCGTAAAGCTTTATGGCAGCATCGCGGCAGGGACTTACACTCTGATCAGCACGCCGTCGCCTCTAGCAGGCACCCTCACCCTCGACACCAGCGGCGTCACGGTCTCGGGCTTCACCGGCTCTTACACTGCGGTGATCGATGGCAACAACTACGTCCTCACCGTCGGAGGCACCGCGACTCCAGGCACAGCCTACTGGCACGGGGACGTCAGCTCGGTCTGGAATGACGCGTCGGTGGCTCCCGGCAGCAACTGGGCCAACGACGGCAGTGGCTCTTCCGATACCGCCCAGCTTCCCGGTGCGATCAGTGACGTGTACTTCTCCACAGCCACCGCCACCAACACGAACACCACCTTGGGCGCTGACATCAGCATCAACAGCCTCACGTTCGAAAGCGGAACCGCATCTGTCGGCGGGGCCAACACGCTTTCCATCCTGGCCACCGCTGGCAACGCGCTGGATGTCCTGAACGGAGCCACTGCCACGCTCAACACCGCAACGACCGCCATCGCCGGGACCGCCGCCGTCCAAGAAGGTGGTACCCTCACTTTGAACGGTGGCGGACTCGGGTCCGGCACCTTGCTGGTGGATGGCACACTGAATCTCAACATGAGCATCGCAAACGCTGTGCTCAATGGATCGGCCAATGGCAACATTTCCCGGACGATCAGCGGAACCTCCACCCTCAGCATTACCGGCAGCACCAACTCAAGTTATGCCGGAACGCTCAGCGATGGCTCCGGCATTCTCGCACTCGCCAAGACCGGCACCTCCACCCTCACCCTCTCC